>JAZNOL010000098.1:0-35699 GCA_045580815.1 Clostridia bacterium
GGGGTGAAATGAGGCGATTGCACAAAATCAACAAGAATTTTTAAGTTCTCTTTAAAATTCTGTGTGCACCAGAAATAATACGATGTCATATTAAAGGATGTGAATGCATTTGCGTTGGCACCGTATTTTCCAAATGCATCAAAAACATTGGAATTATCGGGCATTTCAAACATTTTGTGTTCAAGAAAATGTGCAATACCGTCAGGAACCGTCACTTTTTCTTTTTCGCCAAAAGGAATAAACGTGTTGTTTATTGAGCCGAAATGCGTCGCAAGATAAGCGGCACTTTTTGAAAATCCGGGTTTTTTGACCATATAAACTTTAAGTCCGCTTTTGTGGGTGTATTTATATACTGTTTCGTTAACAGACGAATAGTTTAAAATTTCCATTATTTATCCGTTCCTTTCAAAAAATAAACCGTGTCGGTAACTGCCGTTTTTGCAACGTCTGCAATATCCTGTGCAGTAACCTCCAGCATCTGTGAAATAAGAGTTTCAATGTCACGCTCATCACCGCAAACAAGCTGATTTAAATAAAAATCTTCAAGCGAAAGGGGAGAGTCGTAAAGGGAAACAAATGAATTTCTGATGCTTTCTCTTGCTTGCAGAAGTTCGTTATCTGAAATGTTACCTTTTTTGATTTCTTCAAGCTGTGCAAAAATTTCATCTTTTGCAGGAGAAAATTTTTCAAATTCAATACCTGTACCGATGTTGATAATTGATTTTGCTCTTATAAGACGCGAATATGCATAGTAAGCAAGACTTAGTTTTTCGCGCACATTGTTAAACAGTTTGGAATGTGTGCCGCTTCCGAAAACAGAGTTAAAAACAAGTGCTTTGGGATAATCTTCTTTTGAAAAATCTTTATTAAGGCGCATACCAATAACCAGTTTGCCCTGCATAACGTCCATTTTTTCTTCTACATAGTTTTCTTGCTCAACTTTGGGAACAAATGTTGTTTCAGGCATTTTGCCGTTTGAATAAACGCTGTCAAATTTTGAAATAACAGACTCTATATTGCATTTGCCCATAACAAAAATGTCAATGCGGCTGTCGGCAATAATCTTGTCGTAATGTGCTTTAAGACTTGATGCTGTGATTTTGTCGATAGATTCAATGTCGCCTAACTCATAAATGCCAAACGGCTCATTTTTGCACATTTCGCCAAGCATTCTGTATGTTGCATACTCGCGTTTGTCATTCATCATGGCAAAAATGCGGTTTTTTAAGTTTTCTTTTTCTATTGCAACGATATTTTCATCAAATGAATCACATTTTAAAAGCGGATTAAAAACCGTTTCATAAACCAGATTTGCCGCCATTTCGCTTGTGTTTTCACCGGTATATCTGTCGGTGGGAGCAACAACCGTAAAGCTTAAAATCTGAACTTCGCCTTTTTTGCGTACATTTGCACCAAGTGATGCACCGTACATGTTTGCGAGATTTTTTTCCATTTCCTGTTTTGTGGGATATTTTGCACAGGCAGATTTCAAAACACCGCCGAGAAGTGCAGTTTCTGATGCGGTTTTGTCAAGTGCACGGTAAATGCACAGGCTTATGGATGCGGTTTTAAATCTGTCATCATCGGAATAATATAGGTTCACTCCGTTTTTTAATGTATATTTTTGCATTGTTTACCTCCGTAAAGTTTTGAGAACCTAGTTTTCTTCTGTTTCAATTGAAGACTGGTTGTCTTCTGCGTTTTTGCGTCTGAAAACAGAAGCTACGTCATTGGGTTCAATGGGCATGATTATTTCATCGGGATTGGGCAAATCTTCAAACTCCGGTTCGTTCTCTTCTTCGGTTTCATCGATTTCTTCCGAAGTTTCTTCTTCAGTTTGCATCTGCGGATCAATCAGGTATTTTTTAATGTAAGGATATGAATATACCTGAGAAAGAAGGTGAGATGCTGAAAGAAAAAGAATTGCATAGACTATAAATGCTGCAAATGGGTGCAGATAATTAAATACTATGAAAAACAGCACAAGACGTAATGCAAGACTTAAAATGTTTTTTCCAAGGCCAAGAATGCTAAAAAGAACTGCATTTTTATATATATTTTTGATTTTCAAATCTATTGTAACCATCATTGTCCATATATAATCATGCATAATAGCATAAAATACAGTAGCAACAAGAAACAGAACGGTCATAACCACATAAATTGTTTCGCTGCTGCTCATAAGCTTTGTATAGTAAAAATTCAAAGCGATAATAAAACAGCAATTAATAAATAGGTCAATAAAATAAACGGCAAATGCCTGTTTCAAGTTCTGTTTTGTTCGTCCCCAAAAATCGCTCCACAGCCATGCATGTTCCTGACGCACAAAGTTGCGAAGGATGTAGGTAAAGCCTGCATGTGCGGGACTGCCGGCAAAAAATATTGTAGAAAACATTGCAAGCATAAGCGATGAAACAAACCAGCCGTAAGCATTTTCGGGGTTTGCAGCAGCTTGTCCTGAAAAAGCAAACATACCAAAAATTGTTAAAACAAGCATTGTGGGTAAGCATACAAAAAAATAAAGCATGCTAAGTTTCATATATTTCCAGAGTTTACGCCACAAAAGCTGACCAAAAAGCGCAAGACCTTTTTTTTGTTCTTCGTCTTTGTTTACGCCTTTGCCGGGTTTAGTTACATCCATAAAACCAAAAAAATTTGCCATGATAAATTAAAATCTCCTTTTATCTTATGATTACATTTATAAGTGCGTTTGAACGCATAAAATAGTCCATTAAAAACGAGCCGCTCATAATATGATTTATAAATGGGGTATAAGCTGTTTGCAGCATGAAAATAACCAGCGATGTTATGTAACATACGCAAATGCCGAAAGCAAATCCGGCAATCGCTCCCAAAAATTTGTTTGCCTGTTTAATAACAGGAAGCTTGGTAACAATTTTGAGACAACGGGATATAAAGAATATAACCAGTTTAATAAGTATAATAAAAATAAGCATAAATATAACAGATGTGATAACTCCGGCAATTTCCAACGCAAAAGCCTGCTTGCCTTGATTGATTACATCGTTACTGACAAAAGCTGTAAAAAACTCGGGAAGAGATGTGTTTTCGCCTCCGAGTGCCGGTAAAATGAGTATTGCAATAAAATGCTTCAATGCTTCGGCAACACTGGCTGATGGCGGAAATGAATTTATAAAATTCATGAACGGGGTGTAAAATGTGACAGCAGCCCATATACTTAACGCAAGCGATGCAAGCTTCATGGCAATAGCGGTAAATCCCCGTTTTATACCTAAAAAGATGCAGGCAACAAGAATTATACAGGCGAGAATATCTGCAATCATAAAGAGCTCCAATCTGCCGCTACTGTGCGGCGTAAATTTTTATAAAATGCTGTTTAATAATATTATTTAAACATAAATATTTCGGCATTACCGCCTTCATCAACAAAAATGCTGTTTCCTTTGCTGTAAGCGGCAATTGCAAGAATATCCTTTTCAAGGGTTTTGGTATTTTTTAATTTGCCCGAAGGAGAAATTGCAAGCAGTTGACGTTTAGAAGCGAGAATAATGCGGTTTTTTGTTGCACAAACATGAGAAATATCAAATTCTCCGCTGTAGGTACCGCGGAGTCTACCTCTTGATGTATAACTCATAACAGACATATTTCTGTCAAGAGAGCTTGTTCCCAAAACAAAAACAAGGTTGTCCTTTTGTGAAACATCATAAAAATTAAGAAGCTTTTCGCCGTAATCAAGACGCCATTTTTCTTTGCCGGACGTTGTGCAGGCGATAAATGCCTTATCTCCCACGCATAAAACCTTACTTCCCGAAAAACTTACCGATGAAACAAGATTATTACCGAATTCAACAGTAGAATATGCTTCTGCAGATTTTGTAATGTTAAAAAGCAGTAATTTGCATTTTAATGTGTTTTGAGAAAAATCAGCACACGAAACGGCAAGTATTTTACCATCTTTTGATATAGCGGCATCAATCAAATTTGATTTCCCTGCAGACCAATTAAACAGGGATATCCCTTTTTTGTTATAAACTGTTACGGCACCATTATAACCGGGTTGATTCATAATTGCGGCAGAGTATCCGCCGTCCGAAAGTTTTACGTTAAGCAGGGGATGGTTAGTTGCTATTTGCCTGCTATTACCCTTTTTATCAACAACAAAAAACTCTTTGCTATTTTTCGAACTGGCTGCCGTACCATAAGAAGAAACCGCCATAATCGGATCGGGAAACGCCGTTATTAGGCTGGCATTATCTGTTCCATCACGGTCAACCAGATATAATCCATCTGTTCCACATATAGAAATATTATTACCAACAGAAGCTACTTTACGGTCAGGATTACTGCTTATTATATATTTGGTAACGTTGTCATTGCAGTATGGCAAAAAACATATAATATCGTCCCAAAATACATTTATTGAAATAATAAGAGCTATAAGTGACAGTAAAAAATAAGTAAGTGGTCGCCGGCTTTTTTTGTGCGAAAAATTTACTTTTTTTATTTTGAATTTTTGTTTTGTTTTAAGCATGATAATTCTCCGTTTTAGTTTGAATAATCATAAGTTTGCCTGTTTTTACACTGATTTTAGCCTGTGCATCAGTTATCTCATTACTTACTCCCAATGTTCCGAACATGGGAATGGAAGCATTTTCAAGCGGATATTTTGCACCTGTTTCATAAATTCCGTGGCAGGTGCCTCCAACAGGAAAAACCGAAAAGGTTTTACCATTTGATATATCTAAAGTTGCATTGTCACCACATAGAAAAATAGTTTCAAAATCATTTTTAATATAAAGACAAATTCCTTTGTCAAAGGCGTATCCTAAAAGCATCAGATTGGCAAACATATGGTCGCATCGTCCGCCGAGGGCGCATAATAAAGTGATATTACGGTATCCTTTGTCATAAAGAACATCTATGCAAAGCTGCGTGTCTGTTAAATCTTTTTCTGCCGGAACACGAAGCTGTGGTATGCTTTGAGGAATTTCTTTGACCGAATCCATATCACCGATAATCATGTCGGGGGATATATTCATTTTTTTGCAGTTATCGTAGCCGCTGTCGGCACAAACAATATAATCTGCCTCTTTGAGGATGTAGGAAATATCGTTCTGCATAATATCATTTCCACCGGCAATTATAACAGCCTTTTTCATGACAGCATTTCTCCGACAACTTGAGCAATGTCTTCTGCACCGAAAACACTGCTTCCGGCAACAAGGACATTCACACCGGCGTCTATCGCATCACGGTAATTGGCAAGACCTATACCGCCGTCAATTTCAATATCAACATTTTCCGGCAAAATTTCACGCAGTTTTTTTGTTTTTTCAAGAACACTGCTGATGAACTTCTGACCGCCAAATCCGGGATAAACGCTCATTACAAGCACCATTTCAACCATGTCTTTATATGGTAAAACAGCGGTGTAGTCGGTGTCGGGATTAATAACAACACCGGCTTTTAATCCGCGTGCATGGATTTTTTCAATACATTCTTTTACATCGCTTTTTGCTTCAATATGTACGGTGATTATATCTGCACCGGCATCAGCAAATGCGTCAATATAATCAATGGGGTTTTCAAGCATAAGATGTACGTCCATAACCATGTCCGAAACGCCTCTTACAGCCTTTAAAACAGCCGGACCAAAAGATAAATTCGGCACAAAATGACCGTCCATAATATCAACATGAAGATATTTTGCACCTGCTTTTTCTACGGTTTTTACCTGCTCACCGAGCTTTGTCATATCTGCCGCCAGAATTGACGGCGCAACTATTATTTTTGCCATTGTTTTATCTCCTTAAATTGTAAATACAGCTGACAGTAGCTGTCGTATCTGCTTTGGCAGATTATGCCGTTTTCAAGCTGTTTTTTTATTTCGCAATCGGGTTCGTTTATATGACTGCAACCTCTGAAACGGCACATTCCTTCAAAAGGTGAAAATTCGGGAAAATACTCTTCAAGCTCCGTATGTTTTATGTCCTCAACAGTTAAATTTGAAAATCCGGGTGAGTCGGCAATATATCCGCCACCGGGTACTGCAATAAGCTCAACCTCGCGTGTTGTGTGTTTTCCACGGTTTATTTTGCTGGTTTCACCGGTTTCACGGTCTGCCTGAGGAAGAATCACATTAAGCAAACTGGATTTTCCGACACCTGAACAACCTGCAATTACCGACACTTTGTTTTTCATAATCTCCGGAATGTCGCCAATACCTTCTTTGGTTTTGGTGCAAACTGTAAAAACCGTAAATCCGGTAGACTTATAAATGTCTGCAAGTTTCGGATAATCGGCGTTTAAATCGGTTTTATTAATCACTATATACGGTGTGATTTTATTTTTCAGTGCAATAACCGTAAGCTTGTCAATAACCGACAATGCCGGGTCCGGGTCAGCAGCCGCCGTAACAATAAACATATTGTCAATATTTGCGGCGGGCGGACGTATAAGAGCGTTTTTTCTGTCAAGAATTTTTTCTATATTGCCTTTGCCGGGAGCGATAACTGCAATCTCGCAATTGTCGCCGGCAAGGGGAGTGAGTGCGTTTTTGCGGAAAACACCGCGAGCTTTGCACTCGATGATTCCGTCTGCCGTATCGACGTAATAAAAACCGCCGATACCTTTTATTATTCTACCTTGCATTAGTGCCACCTTAAAAATTATCAATCATCAATCTGTGGAGCATTTGAAACCGGGTTATCCGGTTGTTGTGTGCCATGTGACGGTGAGTCGCTGGAAGATGTGTCTCCGTTGTCTGTTGAATCGGAAGATGGTGTGTCGGGAGAAGAATCATCAACTCCAAGGCTTACAACAAAAGAAATTTCTGTTTCGGGGTCAACCTCTGTTCCGAAAGCGATAACCTGAGAAATAATCTTGCCTTTTTCAACAGTTGAGCTATGACGCTCGCTTATTTCGCCCTCTTTAAGTCCTACGGCATTGAGGGTTTCAATAGCCTTTTCTTTTGTAAGTCCCTCAATGGCAGGAACTTTGATTTTTGATTTATTTTTTCCTGTGCTCACAAAAAGAGTAACCTTGTCGCCGGGTCTTATTGAACTGCCTTGTCCGGGAGACATTTTAAATACTGTATTTTCGGGAAATTCTTCGTGAGATTCATATTCGATAATAATGTTTTTTATATCTTTTTTATCAAGCTCGGCACGTACTTTTTCGACATCCTGACCAACGTAGTTATCCAGATAAAAACTTTTGCGACCGCTACTTAAAACAACATCTACAGTATTGGATGTGGAAAGTCCTTCGTCAGGTGTCTGACGGACAATAATGTTTGCATCGTATTCGTTGCTTGCTTCAGTACCAATTACATTTATTTTAAATTCAGCATTTGCATACTGTTTAGTGATTTCGTCATAATTTGAACCGACTAGATTCGGAATAGTAATTGTTTTTCTGCCGGTAATGCTGTTTGTAAGTGCCGGATTACATGCAAATATGCCAAGCACTAATGCAAAAAGAGCAATAATTGATGCCGAAATCCACACAATCATAACTCCTGCGGAGGGTTTGCTTGAATTGCCGGAATCTTCAGACGTAGAATCTGATTTGGATGTGTTTGAGTGAGAAGATGAATCGGCTTTATCATCATTTGACGATGGGTTAACAACTGGCACAAACTGTGTTGCAGAATCGTCCTTTTTAAGAGAAAGTTCAGGAGATATAAGAACAGTACGTAAATCAGAAGCAAATTCGGAAGCACTCTGATATCGTGACTGAGGTTTTTTAGTAATTGCTTTTAAAATTATATCGTTAAGAGCTCGGGGAATCTCTGGAGTTGAAACAATCGGTTCTTCCGGCTGATTATCAACGTGCATTTTCGCAACAGCAACAGGATTTTCCGCATTAAACGGAACATGCCCTGTAACCATTTCATAAAGGACAATACCAATAGAATATATGTCAGATTTAAAATCAACGGCACCTCCGCAAGCTTGCTCGGGTGAAAAATAATGCACTGAGCCGATGACGTTGCCCGAACGCACGATAGTAGATGAAGATACCGCACGGGCAATACCGAAATCAGTAACTTTAACAAGATTATCATGCGTTATCATTATATTGTGGGGTTTTATGTCACGGTGAACAATGTTTTTGTGATGGGCGTGGTCAATAGCTTCGCAAATTTGCTGGGCATAGTGACATGCCTCGCGCCAATCAAGGCGACGTGTGTTAATAAGCTCTTTCAACGTTATGCCGTCAATAAACTCCATTACAAAATAGTCGTTACCGTTGGAGTTGCCAACATAATAAACAGAAACAATGTTGTTGTGATTCAGACTTGCAGCAGACTGCGCTTCAATTCTAAATTTTTCAACAAATTCCGCATCACTTTTAAGCTCATCACGTAGCATTTTTATTGCAACATAACGATTCAAAAGACGGCATTTTGCTTTGTAAACAACGGCCATTCCACCGCTTCCTACAATATCTATAATTTCATATCTATTATCAAGAATAGTACCAATCATTTATAATTCCTCCGCACAATTTAATAATTTGGCAGTAATTTTTCTAAAAATAAATTAATCCTCATAGTAAACCACAACAGCGGTAATATCATCTGTGCTGCCGAGAGAAAGTGCTGTTTTGCAAAGCTCTTTTGCACTTGATGCGTTGTCTTTGTTTTTATAAACAATGTCACACATCTTCTTAGAATCTACAACGTTTGATACGCCGTCAGAACATATAACAATGCAGGTTCCGTCTGAAAGATTAAGCTTTGAAATGTCCGGGGTAATATCAATGGAAACTCCGACAGCTTTTGTAATTATATTTTTCATTTTGTGATTGAGTGCTTCTTCCTCGGTTATTTCGCCGCTATCAACAAGATTTTGCACATAAGAATGGTCTTTTGTTGTAAAAACAATTTTTTTATCTTTAATAACAAACACCTTGCTGTCACCTATGTGGGCGATAATAGCACGGTTTTTGTCAAGACAAAGCATGGCGATGGTAGAGCCCATACCGTCATATTCGGGTTTTTCTTTGGCACGCTCGATTATCCGTTCGTTGGCAGTATTAACTGCGGCGATAACTGCTTTTTTGTCTGTTGCCGCCAGATGATTTTTGAGAGTATCAACAACAATTCCGCTGGCAACATCACCTGCAGCGTGACCGCCCATACCGTCAGCAACAGCATAAATGTTGATTATACTGTCGGCATATTCAAGATAACTGTCCTGATTTGTTTCGTGCTTTGTGCCTGTGATTGAATAAGCGTTTGATTTTATCAAATTATCACTTCCTTAACTGGACATTGTTTTTGCTCTCAGCTGACCGCAGGAGGCATCAATGTCCGAACCGAGTTTTCGACGTACGGTAACGTTAATGCGACGGCGTTCAAGCTCGGCTTTAAATGCATTTATATTTTTTGTTGAGCTTCGCTTCATGTTTTCTCTTGCTTCGTTGACAGGGATAAGATTAACATGACTTTGCATTCCGCCCACAAGATTTGCAAGTGCGGCGGCACACTGTTTTGTGTCGTTCTTTCCGTCAATAAGAGTATATTCAAAGCTAATACGTCTGCCGGTTTTTTCTATGTAATAGCGGCAGGCTTTCATAAGCGATTGTATGTTAAAGCTGTTGTTAACCGGCATAATTTCACTTCGCATATCGTCAAACGGTGCGTGAAGTGAAACAGAAAGTGTAACCGGTAAGCCTTCGTCTGCAAGAGTATATATTTTTTCGGCAAGACCGCAGGTAGAGAGTGATATGTGCCGAAGTCCTATGTTAAGGCCTCGCTCGTCGCTTACGTTTTTCAAAAATTTTATTACGTTGTCATAGTTGTCAAGAGGCTCGCCAATGCCCATTAATACAATATTTGAAATGCGCTCACCGATGTCTTTCTGGGCATAAATAACCTGGTCAATAATTTCACCGGCAGTCAGGTCGCGAACCTTTCCGCCTACTGTTGATGCGCAAAACCGACATCCCATACGGCAACCTGCCTGAGTGGAAATGCAAATGCTTTTTCCGTGAGCATAGCTCATAACAACGCTTTCAATACATTCGCCGTCAATAAGCCTCCATACGTATTTTACAGTCCCGTCGGAAGAAACATATTTTGCGGCAATTTCGGGCGCATTTATACCGTATCCTGCCGATTGCAGTTTTTCGTGTAATGATTTCGGTATGTTTGACATTTCTTCAAATGAAGCTACGCCTTTTGAAAGCCAAGAGAAAATCTGCCCTGTGCGGAAAGATTTTTCGCCCACGCTTTTTATAAGCTCACCAAGCTCGTCAAATGAAAGGTCTTTGAGATTAATCAAGCCTCTTCCTCCGTTTTTACAAGATTTGCAACAAAAAATCCGTCACAGCCATGCACAGATGGCAAAAGCTGAATAAGACCGCTGTCGCTTTTTACGTTGTTTGTATAAATACTTTGCAAAGAAAAATTTTTATGACTTTGCAAAAAGTTTTTTATCTGATTTTGATTTTCTTCTTCGTTTATTGTACAGGTGGAATAAACAAGTCTGCCACCGCATTTCAAATACTTTGAAGCAGTTTCAAGCATTGTTTCCTGCAAATTTACAATCGCCTTTATATCCTCCGGAGTTTTGTCAAACTTAATTTCCGGCTTGCGGCGAATAATTCCAAGTCCGGAGCAAGGTGCATCAAGCAGAATTTTGTCGGCTTTGCCGATAAGAGTTTCGTCCAAAACCGAAGAATCCCTGACCTGAGCGGAAACATTGGTTACACCAAGACGTGTGGCTGTGTTTTCAATAAGCTTTATCTTGTGAGGATGGATGTCAAAAGCATAAATGCTGCCTTTGTTTTTCATCATCTGTGCAAGATACGTTGTTTTTCCGCCGGGGGCGGCACACATATCAAACACAACATCGTTTTCGTTGGGCGAGAGCACCTCGCAGGGCAACTGCGAAGCAGTATCCTGAATATAAAATAAGCCGTTTTTGTGGCCCTCGTCGTCAGAAATGCTTACGGAATTTTCAAAAATTACGCCGCAATCGGTAAATTCGTCTTTTACGGCATCGTATTTTTTACAAAAATCTTCAACAGATATTTTAAGTGTGTTTACACGAGCACACAGCTTTGGTGCATCGTTTGTGCTTTTTATAAGGTCTTCTGCCGCTTTTTTGCCGTAGGTTTTTATCCACATATCACAAATCCATTTTGGGCAGGAATAAAAAACACTCAGAAACTGTGCAAAATCCTTCGGATAATTAACCGGTTTGGAGTTTCTGGCAATGTTGCGGAGCATTCCGTTGATAAACCCCTTTACGGATTTTAATCGACACAGCTCAACACTTTCGTTGACAATGGCATACAGCGGAATTTTGTCTGTATAAAGAAGCTGATAAATACCCATACGCAGAATTTCAAGCACATCGGGAGAAATTTTGTTTATCGGAACGGACGAATACGCAGAAATAATATAATCAATACGCATACGGTTTGAAATCGTGCCGTAAACAAGATTTGTTATAAACCCACGGCTTCTGCTGTCAAGCCCTTTTAAATGCTTGTCGAGTTCTATGTTTGAATAGCTTTTTTCTCTTGAAATTTTTGTCAGAATATCGTGTGCGATTTTTCTTTCAGAAATCATTTTAGTCTCTTCTGTCCCTTGCAATTAAAATAAGACGCAGCAAGCTCATAATACTTGTAAGTGTTGCGGCAACATAAGTGAGTGCCGCAGCGGTAAGCACTTTTTTTGCACCTTTAAGCTCTTGCTCCGATAAAATGTCACGTTCTCTTAAAACTGCAATTGCGCGTCTGCTGGCGTTAAATTCAACAGGAAGTGTTGCAAGCTGAAACAGCACAATTGCCGAATAAAGCAGTATACCAAAGCTGACAAGATACGAGATGCCCATAATAAGCCCCAGCATTGCAATGGGAATAGCAAGAGTACTGCCGATGTTTGCAACGGGAACAAGCATGTTTCGTATTTTGATAGGCAAATATCCAACATGATGCTGAACAGCATGACCGCTTTCGTGTGCGGCAACACCGATTGCAGCAATAGATGTGTTTGAATATACCGGCTGAGAAAGACTGATTTGGTTTGTGCGGGGATTATAGTTATCAGTCAGACTTCCGCCAATGGGAACAACAGTTACATCATTTATAGCATTGTGACGCATAATTGTGTTTGCCGTGTCACAGCCGGTTATGTTTCTCGTGCTGTAAACGGATGAATATTTTGAAAATGTGCTTTTTACCTTTATTTGTGCCCAAAGCGATATTAAAACCGCAGGAACAACAAGGATAAGGTAATAATAATCAATCATAGGAAAATAAAAGTATGGATACATTTTAAAAATCCTTTCGGTTATATAAGTTCAATTTTGTTTCCTCTTAGCAGGTCGCGGGCACTCATTGCTTTTTTGCCCTGAAGCTGAACGGTTTTAAAAGAAATGATTTTGTCCCCGGTCTGCACACAGAGAGAATCTGATGACTCAATAATACTGCCGGCAGGCTTGCCGCTGTTTTTGCTTATAATTTCAGATTCGTATATTTTAAGTGTGCCTTTTGAGGTTTCAATATATGCAAGAGGCCAGGGATTAAGCCCACGCACAAGGTTGTGAATTTCCCGGGCGGTTTTTTCAAAAGAAATTCTGCCGGTTTCTTTACTGAGCATAGGTGCAAGCGACGCTTCATCGTTATTTTGAGGAGTACGCGTAGCCGTACCGTCTTTGATTTTTATAATCGTTTCACAAAGCAATGTGCTTCCGATTTTGGCAAGACGGTCAAAAAGCTCACCGGCGGTTTCGTTTTCGCCGATGGGAGTTTTTGCAATGTCAATAATATCACCGCAGTCAAGCCCCTCGGACATATACATTGTAGTAACGCCGGCATTACTGTCGCCGTTTATAACACTCCATTGAATAGGTGCACTGCCACGGTATTTCGGCAGAATGGAGCCGTGAAGATTAATACAACCGTATTTAGGGAAATCAAGCACATATTTAGGCAGTATTTTGCCGTAGGCAACAACAACAATCAAATCGGGACGTTCTTTTTCAAGAACATCTGCAAAACTGCCGTCTTTAAGTGTTGCAGGCTGATAAATATTTGTAATACCCAGCTCCTGTGCTGTAATTTTAACATCGGGCGGAGTCATAACCTGCTTTCTGCCAACGGGCTTGTCGGGCTGGCATACAGCACATGTAACGTTAAAACCCGAATTTACCAGTCCTCTTAAAGAAACAGAGGCAAAATCCGGTGTTCCCATAAACATAATATTCATAAGGTAAAATCCTTTCAGTATAAAAAACGGAAATTATTCCTCGTCAGTTCTGCTTGTGAGGTTTTTTGCAATTTCGGTATAAATATGACCGTCAAGATGGTCAATTTCGTGACATAATGCACGTGCCATAAATTCTTCGCCCGTAATTGTAAAGGGTTTGCCGTTGCGGTCCTGTGCTTTAACAGTAACCTTCATGGGGCGTGTAACATCACCCTGTTTTCCGGGCACACTAAGACAACCCTCCGGACCGGTCTGGCTTCCGGAGGTTTCTGTAATTTCGGGGTTAATAAGCTCAACAAGTCCATCGCCGATGTCGATTACAACAACACGGCGGAAAATTCCTATCTGAATAGCGGCGAGACCAACCCCGTTTGCGTTGTACATAGTTTCTGCCATGTCATCAAGAAGTGTCCATAAACGCTCATTGAACGCTGTAACAGGTTTGCTGGGTTTGTTTAATGCTTCATCGCCGATTGTTAAAATTTCTCTTATAGCCATTGTTTTTTCTCCTGTTTTTATAAAATGCTGTTTGGGTTTATGCTTATATCCATATATATATGTGAGCCGGAGGAAATATGATGCTGTGACACATTTGCCAGCACATCAAGAATTTTCACCGACGCTGTTTTCATAAGTATGCGGTAACGGTGCTTGCCGTTTATCTTGTTTATTGGTGCACTGCTTGCACCGAAATACTCCACGCAAAGCCGTGAATCGTCCTTAACAAGTGAATAAAAATAATCGTTCATGCTTTCGGCACATTCTTGAACTTCTGTTTCATCGTCGCCGGAAAAAAGCAGACATATAATTTTAGTAAACGGAGGGTTCAAAAACGCCTGACGCAGTTTGATTTCGCCGTCATAAAACTCGTTGTAATCCTGCTTTGCGGCACAAAGCAGCACCGGGTCGCCGGGGGAGTAGGTCTGCACAATTGCACGCCCCGGACGGTTTGCACGGCCGGCACGTCCGCAAACCTGGGTAAGCTGCGAAAACGTGTGCTCTGCGGCACGGAAATCGTCCATATTAAGCATGGAATCGGCATTTATTGCACCTACAAGTGTTACGTTTGGAAAATCCAGCCCTTTGGAAACCATTTGCGTACCAAGAAGCACATTTATGTTTTCGTTGCCGAATTTCCATAATATTTTTTCGTGGGAAAGTTTTTTTGAGGTTGTGTCGGCATCCATGCGGATAACCGAAATTTCCGGAAAAATGCTTTTCAGCTCTTCCTCTGCACGTTGTGTGCCAGTGCCGAAATGTTTTATATAAACACTTCCGCAAGAAGGGCACATATAAAGATTGTCACTGCTGTGTCCGCAGTAATGGCAGTGAAGCCTTGCATCACTGCTGTGATAGGTGAGGCTTATACTGCAATGAGGACATTTTGCCACATATCCGCAGGTGCGGCACGACACAAAAGTAGAATGCCCGCGTCTGTTTAAAAACAGAATAGTCTGCTCACCGGATTTTAAGTTTTTTTCAATTTCTTCAATAAGCCGACGGCTGAAAATACTGCGGTTGCCATTTGCAAGCTCAAGCCGCATATCAACAAGCTCAACCGTTGGCAAAGGATTGTCATTAAACCGTTTGGTAAGGCTTATGAGTTTATATTTGCCTGTTGTTGCTTTGTAATAGCTTTCAACGTCAGGTGTCGCCGAGGCAAGAAGCAGGCAGGCACCGTGCTGACGTGCACGGAAAATTGCCGTATTTACGGCGCTATACCGTGGTGAGGATTCTGACCGGTAAGAAGAATCGTGCTCCTCATCAATAACAATAAGGCCTATGTTATCAAAAGGTGCAAAAATTGCACTGCGTGCTCCTACTGCAAGGCGCACACTGCCGTTTTTGATTTTCATCCATTGTTCATAACGCTCACCCATAGAAAGTCCGCTGTGTAAAATTGCCACATCATCACCAAAACGGCTTATAAACCGTGATGCCATCTGCGGTGTAAGTGAAATTTCCGGCACAAGAATTATGGCATTTTTGCCTGTTGAAAGGCAATGCTGAGCGGCACGAAGAAAAACCTCGGTTTTTCCGCTTCCCGTTACACCGTGAAGCAAAACGGGTGTGGTGTTACCACTGTCAATAAAAGTTTTGATTTCCGATAACGCCGATGATTGCTCACCGGTTAAATCCGGCACAGAAAATGAGATGTCTGTTTCTGCTTTTTCGTCAAATCTGTCAGAGCTTACCGTTTCAATATATGCAAGATTTCTGCGGACAAGCACGCTTACCGTTTCCGGTGAGCAGGACGCCATTTCGCATAAATCATGGAGTAAAACAGGGGAGTGCTCAAGCAGAATTTCAAAAGCTACGCAGGCTTTTTTAGCCTGTTTTTTAAGCACGTCAACAATAATATCCGGGTCGGAAACATTTTCGCAAAGATAAACGGTTTTAACCGTTTTTTCTTTGGGTGCACCGATGATTTTTTCTCCCAAAGAGACATATCCCTTTTTTGCAAGAGTGGTAATCACACTGCTGCTTTTAAGACCGAGAGACTCGGTCAGTTTAAAAAACGAAACCTCTTTTTTTGTTGCACTCAGCGTGTCCAACACGGAACGCTGAAGAGGCGTTAAACTGTCATTGGCATAATTGCGGTTTAAAAGCCGCACGGTTTTTTCTGATTTTGTTTTGATGTTAGGTGGAAGCATAAGACGCAACGCAGCAGAAGTTGTCACAAAACAGGTCTTTTTTATATATTCTGCAAGCTCAGCATCCTTTTCGGATATACGGGGAATATTGCTTGCAACACGAAGAATTTGTTTCAGGTTACCGTCAAAGTCGGTGCTGTCGCAAAATCCGGTAAAATATCCGAAAATAGTTTTGTTGCCTCTGCCGAAAGGGACTTCAACACACATACCTTTTTCAAGATGCAGAGAATCGTCGGCAAGATAATTATATACCTTGTCGAGGCTTTTAAGCTGTGTATTTATTACAACCTCTGCAATTTTAAGTCCCATATGCATTCACCTTAAAAATCAGTTATAATCAGTCGTCATTTTCAATAAGTTCGTCACCTGTAAGACCGTTGCTAACCGGAGCATTTGACGGTGCTTCGGACATTATTGCCGAAAAGTCAATGGGCTCTTCACCGTTGTCGTCAATAATGATGGGTGCTTCGCGTTTATATACTTCCTCTGAATCGCTTTCTTCTGTCAGATAAAGCTCGTCGTTGATAATCTCATGAAGAGATTCAACAATAGGCTTAATAATCGGCTCGTTTGAATTTTTGAGCGATGAACGGTCTTTGATATGAAGTGCGTCAAGTTCGGGATTTTTGCTGTTTGCAGCATCCTGATTGGATATTTCTCTTGCACGTTTTGCGGCAACAATAACAAGGCTGTAACGGTTGCCCTTTGCCGGGTCGTGAGCCATATGACCAATTTTGTCAACAAGATCGCCAACCGGCGGATAAATCATGCTCTGTTTCTGTGAATTTGTGAATTTCATAAATTGTATGCCTCCCTGATGGTATGTAAAATATTGTTTGTTTTCTGTTTTTCTGCACCGGCAATGGCACAGAAGTCTTCTATTGCCTTTTCAACAGTATCGTTTATGATAATATAATCATAATTATCAACAAGAAGAAGCTCTTCTTTTGCTCTTGTAAGACGTTTTTCAACAACGTCCGGTGTTTCGGTTTTACGGTCGATAAGCCGCTGACGAAGAATTTCAAACGTTGGCGGAATAATAAACACAAGTACGGCGTGGGGGAGTTTTTTCTTTATCTGCATAGCTCCCTGAACCTCAATTTCAAGAATTATGTCATCGCCGGCTTCAAGCCTTTCTTCAACCGCTTTTTTAGGTGTTCCGTAATAATTGTCGCAAAAAGTTGCATATTCTAAAAGACCGTCGTTTTTAATCATATCTTCAAACTCGTCTTTAGAAACAAAAAAGTAGCTTTTGCCGTGTTCTTCGCCGGGTCTGGGCTGACGTGTTGTTGCCGAAACCGACAAAAACGCCGATTTGTTTTTTGCCATAAACTCTTTGCAGATTGTGCCTTTTCCCGCACCGGCAGGACCCGACACAACAAAAAGTGTGCCTTTTGATTTAGTCGTCATAGGTATCGGCCTCCATGATTGCACCGTCTTTTGCATAAAGCCTGTTTGCAACAGTTTCAGGCTGAACAGCCGAAAGAATAATATGGTCGCTGTCGGTTACAATAACCGCACGGGTACGTCTGCCATAGGTTGCATCAATCAGCATACCGCGTTCACGTGCCTCCTGAATTGTACGTTTTATAGGTGCAGATTCGGGGCTGATTATGGCAACAAGACGGTTTGCCGAAACAATGTTGCCAAAGCCTATGTTAATAAGTCTAATGCCTTCTGTTGATTTCATATGGTTCACGCCTTTCTGTAAAGTTTATTCAATATTCTGAACCTGTTCACGCAGTTTTTCAATTTCGCTTTTAAGCTCAACCACAATTTTGGAAATTTCAAGGTCGTTTGCCTTTGAACCGATTGTGTTGGTTTCACGGTTCATTTCCTGAATAAGAAAATCAAGTCTTCTGCCGCTGGGAGCATCACTGTCAAGAAGCGTGGGAAGCTCTGTTAAATGTGATTTCAAACGCACAACCTCTTCATCTGTGCAGATTTTGTCTGCAAAAATAGCGGTTTCTGTTAAAATGCGTGTTTCGTCAATTGTGTTGTCGCCAAGCAGCTCGCGTACTTTTTCCGTAAGTCGGTTGCGATAATTTTCAACAGTCTGAGGCATAAGCACTTCAACCTTTGCAACAAGCTCGGCAATGTATTTTGCCTGATTTTTAAGAAAATCGGCAATGCGCTCGCCCTCACGGCTTCTTGAAAAAATAAACTGCTCAACCGCACCCGAAAGTGCCTCCAGAAGCTCGGCTTTTATAATCTCCTGGTCTTCCTCGGCTTTTTCCATAATAAGCACATCACTTAAGCGTGCAAGCTGAATTGCCGATACATCGCCGCTTTTGCCGGTGATTTCGCTTATTTTTGCAATAGCATCGGTGTATTGCTGTAAAACGCCCTCATCAACACGGATTACGCAATCGGATTTTCCAAAATGCTCAACGGTGATAAATACGTCTATTTTACCCCTTGAAATGCTCTGTAATACATTCTGACGAATTACGTCCTCAAGGAAAGAATACTGGCGTGGCATTTTTATATTTATGTCTGTATATCTGTGGTTTACCGATTTAATTTCGGCTGTGATTTTTCTTGTCTGCGAAACGTACTCAAAACGTCCGCAGCCTGTCATACTTTTAGGCATATGCACACCTCCTCAACATTATATTATAATATATTATTTATTAAAAGTCAAGGTTTTTTCAAATTTTCGTCAGTTTTCTGCTGTTTTCTTTGATTTTCTTTTTGATTTGAAAATTTTTAAGAAAAATGTAAAACTTGCTTGACATTTTGCTTGGTGCATGATATACTTAAAAATGTAAAGTATGCTTTACTATTTATGGAGGTGAGTGTTTGACTAACAGAATAAGGGAATTGCGTAAGGAAAACAAGGTAACACAAGATGATTTAGCGGAAGCAGTAGGGGTAACACGTCAGACGATTATATCGTTGGAGAACGGTAAATACAATGCTTCATTGCAACTTGCTTATAAAATTTCAAAGTATTTTGACATGAAGATTGAAGATATTTTTATTTTTGAGGAGGATTAACAATGGATTACAAAAAGAAACTTAAATCAAGACTGAATATTGCTATTGTTTATATAGCGCTTGGAATAATGATGATTGCTTCAACATTTATAAATAAAACGGAAAATGATTTTATTTCTTCATTTGGTTTTGTGATGGTAATAATGGGGATTATCCGTATCAGGAATTACCGTATGATTACAAAAGATGAAAACACAATCAGAAAACAACAAATAATTGAGACAGACGAAAGAAATGTCTCAATTATTCATAAAGCAAAAAGTGCTGCATTTTCGATATATTTTTTGATTCTGGGGATAACTGTAATTATTCTGTCACTCCTAAGTATGCATGAAGTAGCGAAATGGATTTCCTATTCTGTCTGCCTCCTTGTGGTAATCTATTGGATTTGCTATTTTGTATATCAGAAAAAATCATAGTGATAGAAAAAACTTTTAACAATATACATTATCAGAGCTTTGAACTTGAGGTTCAAGGCTCTGTTTTATAGGTGAGATAAGAGAACTCAATAATGTCGGCTTTGATAGGATATATAAATTAGTTAAAAAACTATTGCAATTTTTAAAAATATATGTTATAATAATATAATGCTAAATTTCTGAAAAAATTTTACCGTCAGAGGTGACCGATATGGAAACAACAAATATTTTGGGTGTAAACGTGAGCAAACACAGCATAAATTCAGCGGCAGAGGAGATTGAAAAGCTTATTGAAGCAGGCGGCTTCAATTATGTTTTCACGCCCAATTCCGAGATTATTTTAAACGCCTATAAAAACCCGGAATTTGCCGAAAAATTAAACGGCGCAAGCTTTCTGATTGCAGACGGCATCGGCGTGGTTTATGCATCCAAAATACTGGGTAATCCCATAAAAGAACGTGCGGCGGGGTTTGATACCGCATGCAGACTTATGGAGCTTATGGCACAAAAAGGGCAGTCGCTGTATCTTTTCGGTGCGGCACCGGGTATGGCAGAAAAAGCTGCCGGGGTACTTACAGAGAAATATAAAGGGCTTAAAATTGCCGGACTTCACGACGGGTATTTTGATGCCGAAGAAGAAAAAAACATCATAGCAGATATTAATGAAAAATCACCGGACGTTCTTTTTGTATGTCTCGGTGCACCTAAACAGGAAAACTGGATTGTTGCCAACAAGGACAAGCTCAATGTTAAAATGGCAATGGGTCTTGGCGGTTGCATAGACGTTTTTGCAGGCAACGTAAAACGTGCCCCGGATATATTCATAAAACTTGGTCTTGAATGGTTTTACCGCCTTTGCAAAGAGCCGAAACGCTTTTTCAGAATGATGGCATTGCCCAAATTTATGCTGACAGTTATTAAAGTTAAACTCACAGGAGGACATAAAAAATGAAAGTAGAACTTCTTGCGCACAGTCCCGAACCTGAAAAAATTGTTTCCGCAGCGGCAAAGCTGTGTTATTCTTCAAACGGAATTGAGGGCATTTTAGACGGTCTTGACAAAGAAAAAACCGATAAATTTTTAAATATGCTTATGAGCATGGGTCACGAAAGCCCCACAGAACATGTGACGTTTACATTCGGTATTGAAGGTGTAAGCAGAAGTCTGCTTGCGCAGATTACACGTCACCGTATGGCATCATACAGCGTAAAATCACAAAGATATGTAAACGAAGGCAAATTTGAGTTTATAACTCCGCCGGAAATTGAGGCGGATGAAAAAGCAAAAGAAATTTTTCTTGCGGCAATGCAGCAGGATACCGATAACTATAACGCCCTTGCGGATATTCTTAAAACAAAATATCTTAATGCCGGAATGGAAGAAAAAGCTGCAGAAAAAAAGGCTATTGAAGATGCAAGATATGTTCTTCCCAACGCCTGCGAAACAAAAATGATTGTCACTATGAACGCACGCAGTCTGTACAACTTTTTTGCACACCGTTGCTGTGAACGTGCTCAGTGGGAAATCCGTGAGCTTGCAGATGCAATGCTGATGCTTGTTAAAGATGTTGCCCCCACGCTGTTTAAAAACGCCGGTCCGTCATGTGTTTGCGGTCCGTGCCCCGAAGGTAAAATGAGTTGCGGAAAAGCCGCTGAAAAGAGGGCGAGATACAATGGGTAAGCTGATAGTTATTGAAGGTCTTGATTCAAGCGGAAAAGAAACCCAGAGCCGTCTTCTGACCGAAAATTTTGAAAAAATGGGAAAAACCGTTTTAAGATGCGAGTTTCCCAACTATAAAAGCCCGTCATCCGAGCTTGTGAAAATGTATCTGTCCGGCACTTTCGGCAAATCGGCAGGGGACGTAAATGCCTATGCGGCATCGTCTTTTTATGCGGTTGACAGATACGCAACATTCAAAACCGAGCTTGAAGAATTTTATAAAAACGGCGGAATTATTATCGCCGACAGATACACAACATCAAACATAATTCACCAGGCAGGCAAAATTGAAAATGAGGCGGAGCTTGACAAATACCTGGACTGGCTTTGTGAATTTGAATACGGTCTTTTAGGGCTGCCAAAACCCGATGCTGTTATATTTCTGGATATGCCGCCGCAGACAGGCATAAAACTCATGGAAAACAGAAAGAATAAAGCCGGCGGTGACGAAAAAGATATTCATGAACGTGACAGAAAATATCTGTTTGATACATACGATTGTGCCAAAAAAATGGTTGAGCGGTTCGGCTGGCAGACAGTAAACTGCACCGATGGTGAAACCGTGCGCACAATTGAAGAAATACAAGAAGATGTAATTAATTTTGCTTTAAAAGCATTGGAGGCGTAGCCTTTTGAAAAAACTGATAGTTTTTGACGGAAACAGTATAGTAAACCGTGCTTTTTACGGTGTAAAACTGCTTAATACAAAATCGGGGATATTCACAAACGCAATTTTTGGGTTTATGAATATCTTGTTCAAGTTTCTAAATACCGAAAATCCCGATTATGCGGTTGTTACCTTTGACCTTAAAGCACCCACATTCAGACATAAAATGTATGATGGCTATAAAGCACAGCGTAAAGGGATGCCGCAGGAGCTTGCCATGCAGATGCCCTATCTTAAAGAAATTCTTGCGGCAATGAATATCCCTATGCTTTCAAAAGAGGGATATGAGGCAGATGACCTAATCGGTACTGTTGCGGGAATATGCAAAAAAGAGGGTATAGAGTGCATTATAGCAACAGGTGACCGTGATTCTTTGCAGCTTACTGACGAAAATGTGTGTGTTTATCTGGCTTCGCCAAAAAACGGAGGCTCAACAGAAACTGTTAAAATGACACCCGAAGCGGTTTTTGAAAAATACGGCGTTAAGCCGAAACAGCTTATTGAAATAAAAGGTCTTATGGGCGACAGCTCGGATAATATTCCGGGCGTTGCGGGTGTGGGCGAAAAAACTGCCTGCAAGCTGATAAGCGACTATGGAACAATTGACGGTGTTTATGAGCATATAGACGAAATAAAAGGTGCACTTAAAAGAAAGCTTGAAACAGGAAAAGAAATGGCTTATTTAAGCCGCACACTCGGCACAATTGACTGCAATGTTCCGATTGATGAAACTCTTGAAAATTTTGTGCCCGGTGAAATAGATAACGATGTGCTTTTTGAGCTTCTTAAAAAACTTGAACTCAAAAGCATCATAACAAAACTTGGTTTGACAGTTCCCGAAAACGACAGTGCGGCACTTTCAGAAAAAGAGGAAACACCGGAAGAAGAAAAAGAAACGGTGTTTGTAAAATCCGAAGAAGAGCTTAAAACAGCCATATCGGCAATAAATGAACAAAAAGAGATTTTTTATAAGATTTTCTGCGGCTCTACGGGCATTTATGCCGTTGGGGTCATGACAGATAAAAAAATGTATTTTTGTGTTGTGGGAAGCGGACTTCTTACAAATTTTGAGCCGCAGAGCTTAAAACCGCTTTTTGAAAGTGATGCAGAAAAATGCACTCATAGTTTAAAAGAAGATATCCTGCTTTTAAGAACCTATGGAATCGCCCTTAAAAACGTGACTTTTGACACATCGCTTGCGGCGTATGTTGCCGAGCCGTCAAGAAGCAATTATGACCTTGGCTCTCTTTGCGATTTTGAAACCGAGGAGGATTTTTTCGGCAAAGGCAAGAAACGTATTTCGCCTGAAAATGCGGACGAAACAGCCCTTGCGAAATATGCCCTTAAATGCCTCATGGCACAGGCGGCACTTAAAAAGCAGTACATGGAAATGTTTGAAAAAAATCAGCAAAACGACTTGTTTTT
Source organism: Clostridia bacterium (assembly GCA_045580815.1). Classification (GTDB taxonomy): domain Bacteria; phylum Bacillota; class Clostridia; order RUG12999; family RUG12999; genus JAZNOL01. The sequence goes on from JAZNOL010000098.1 coordinate 23,095, forward strand.
TGAGATGGAAATGCCTCTTACCACCGTGCTTGCGGATATGGAAGAATACGGCTTTTGTGTTGACAGAAACAACTTGCTTGAATTCGGGAAATATCTTGAAGATATGATAGAGCTTTCCGAAAAGAAAATTTACGAGCTTGCAGGTGAAGAATTCAATATAAACTCAACAAAACAGCTTGGCGAAATTCTTTTTGAAAAGCTGGGACTTAAAGTAATCAGAAAAACCAAAACAGGCTACAGCACAGACAGTGAGGTTCTGGAAAAACTGTCGGGCGAGCATGAAATTATAGAATATATAAAAAATTACCGTGCACAGGTTAAACTCAAATCAACCTATGTTGACGGAATGTTGCCACTGATTTCACCGGTTGACGGACGCATTCATTCAAAATTTAACCAGACGGTTACGGCAACAGGCAGAATAAGCTCCACAGAACCCAATTTGCAAAATATTCCTGTAAGAACGCCTCTTGGCAGAGAAATGCGTAAAATGTTTGTTGCCGGGGGAGAAAACTACACACTTCTTGATGCGGATTATTCACAGATAGAGCTGCGTGTGCTTGCCCATATTGCCGAAGATGAAACACTTATTTCAGCGTTTAAAAGCGGTGACGATATTCATACCCTTACTGCATCGCAAGTGTTTGGCGTTGATAAATCCGAAGTTACAGAGGATATGCGCCGAAGTGCAAAAGCAGTTAATTTCGGTATTGTTTACGGCATTTCGGATTTTGCCCTTGCAGGTGATTTGAAAATCACGAAGAAAATGGCAAAAGCATACATGGACAGTTATTTTGAAACTTACAACGATGTTAAAAAATACATGGACAGTATTGTAGAAAAGGCTAAAGAGGACGGATATGTTGAAACCATGTTCCGCCGCCGAAGATATATTCCGGAGCTTAAATCACAGAAATTTTTTGAACGTGCTTTCGGTGAAAGAGTTGCACTTAACACGCCTGTTCAGGGCACAGCCGCAGACATTATAAAAATGGCTATGGTAAGTGTTCACAAACGGCTTAACGGTATGAAATCACATCTTATTCTGCAAATCCATGACGAACTTATTGTTGAAGCACATAAAGATGAAGCAGAAGAAGTTAAAAAAATTCTGCGTGAAAGCATGGAATCTGCCGCAAAACTGTCTGTTCCGCTTGTGGCAGAAGTAAACGAGGGTGACAGCTGGTATGACGCAAAATAAAATAAAAATTGTAGGGCTTACGGGCGGTAGCGGAAGTGGAAAATCCACTGTTTCAAAGATTTTTGAAAAAAAAGGTGCCTGTATAATTGACGGTGATAAAATTTCGCGGCAGATAACAGAAAAAAACAGCCCTGTTCTTGAAAAATTAAAAAATGCTTTTGGCGATGAAATTATAAGTGCCGACGGCACTTTAAACCGCCGTGGTCTTGGCAGTATTGTTTTTTCTGATAAAAAAAGCCTTGAACTTTTAAACAGCATCACTCATCCTGCAATTTATGATGAAACAGTTAAAATAATTGACGGTAAAAAATCCGAGTTTAATGTGTTTATAATAGATGCGGCGGCAATTTTTGACTGCAAGCCGCTTCTTGACCTTTGCGAAAAAATAATCGTGGTATGTGCCGATAAACATGTGCGTATAAATAGAATATGCCTGCGTGACGGAATTTTGGAAAAAGATGCCGAAAACCGTATAAATTCGCAGACAGACCAGGATATACTTGCAAAAAAAGCCGATTTTGTTATATATAATAACGACTCGGCTCAAAATCTTAAAAAAAGTGCGGACGAGGTGTGGAATTGTTTGTAATTGTAAATAAAAAAAGATTTTTCGGTGTGTGCGTGCTTTTTGGTGCACTTTTAGCGGCAATTCTCATTTTTGCACTCAAAACACCTGCCCAAAAACAGATGTATCCGCAAAAGTATAAAGCGATTGTACAAAAAGCATCGGCAACGTATGGTGTTGATGAGTTGCTGATTTATTCTGTTATAAAAGCAGAAAGTAAATTCAACGAAAAGGCGGTGTCGTCAAGCGAAGCAAAAGGGCTTATGCAGCTTATGGACGGAACGGCATCGTGGGTGTCGGGTCAAAGCGGAATTAACCTTGAAAATATATACGACCCCGAAACAAACATAATGCTTGGCACGTGGTATATAGATTATCTTATGGAAAAATGTGACGGTGATATTGTTACTGCACTGGCTTGCTATAATGCCGGAGCATCCAATGTTGAAAAATGGTGTGACGAAGCCGGAAGTGAAAAAATTTCGGTGGAGGATATCCGTTTTGCCGAAACAAAAGATTATGTGGAAAAAATACTTAAATATTACGATAAATATAAAGAACTTTACGGAGGAAAATAAATATGAGCGAACTTTTTTATGAACCGAAAAATGTATGGAAAACTGCTGACGAAAATCAGGAAAAAGAGATTTTTGAGTTTTGTGATAAATACAAAACATTTCTGGATGATTCCATGACAGAAAGAAAATGCGCAGAGGCGGCAGAAAAACTGGCTATTGAAAACGGTTTTGTCAATATTGAAGAAAAAGAAACCCTTGTGCCCGGAGATAAGGTTTACATGGTAAACAGGGGAAAAAATATTTATCTGGCGGTTATCGGAAAAAACAAGGTGTCACAGGGTACAAACATCGTTGCATCGCACATCGACTCGCCACGTCTTGATTTAAAACCTGTTCCGTTTTTTGAAAATGACGGGTTTGCTTATTTAAAAACCCATTATTACGGCGGAATTAAAAAATATCAGTGGACAACAATACCCATGGCAATGTCCGGTGTTGTAGTAACGAAAAACGGTAGTGTCAATGTGGATGTCGGCACAGAAGATGATATGTGCGTGACAATCAGCGATATTTTGCCGCATCTTGGTTCAGAGCAAGGCAAAAAAACTCTCGGCGAAGCTATCGAGGGCGAAAAACTGAATATCCTTGTTGGTTCAAAACCTGATGGCGATGGCGATTACAGCGTTAAAAACGGTGTTTTAAAAATTCTTAACGAAAAATATGGCATAGCTGAAGAAGATTTTATCAGTGCAGAAATTGAAGTTTATCCTAAAATAAAAGCTACCGATGTGGGTATTGACCGCAGTATGATTGGTGCATACGGTCAGGACGACAGAGTTTGTGCATACACCTCTCTTCGGGCGGTTTTAGAATGCGAAAATCCCGAAACCACGTCAGTTTGTGCGCTTGTTGATAAAGAAGAAATCGGTTCAATGGGAACAACGGGCATACGTTCAATGTTTTTTGAAAACTTTTTTGCAGAGCTTATATGCCGTCAGGAGGATTATAACGAAATTCTTCTTCGCAGATGCTTTGCAAATTCAAGATGCCTTTCTGCCGATGTAAATGCGGCGTTTGACCCTATGTTTGAAAGTGTTTACGAAAGACGCAATTCTGCATATTTCAACAAAGGTGTTGTAATCACAAAATACACCGGTGCACGCGGCAAAAGCGGTTCAAGCGATGCTACTGCGGAATTTGTTGGTCTTGTACGCAAAATTTTCGACGAAAACGGTGTTGTCTGGCAGACAGGTGAGCTTGGCAGAATTGATGTCGGCGGTGGCGGAACAGTTGCTCAGTATGTTGCAAATTTGAATATTGATACTCTTGACTGTGGCGTTGCGTTGCTTAATATGCATGCACCGTTTGAGCTTTCGGCAAAAGCCGATGTTTACATGGCTTATAAAGGATACAGTGCATTTTTTAATTCATAAAAATTACAGAGGGGCGAACTCCCATGGGTGAAATAACTGCCGCAAACGATAAAATTAAAGCGGTTTCCAAGCGGTTTATAGGCCGTATGGCTGAAATCAAAATTTCAAAAACGGGGCAAAGTGTAAACGTTGTTCCGCAGATAAATATTACAACAGCAGAGCCCGTTTTTTCGATGACAATCAGTTTTAAAATCGGGCTTGAAAAACTGTATGTTATCCGTGATATTTACGAATTTCTTGATACAATAGGAACAAACCGCAGTATAGAATTCGGCAAGAGCTTTGTTTATGACGATTCACGTCACACCTTTGAGCATTATATCGACAAAATTTTCAACATGCTCAGTGTTTCCATACGTAAAAATATGAGCAACCTTTCGGCAACAAAAGAATTTCCGCTGTCGGGAGCACTTAAAAACAGCGTTCTGCGTATTCTTTCGGGAAAACCGGCGGAAATTATAATTGACGGCAAACCTCAGCCGGAGATGCAGATAGTCAGCGATAATATTCCGCTTTCGATAGAACTTCTTAAAGAAGATGAAGGCTATAAAATGGTGTTTGAGGATATTTGCGGCGTACGTCCGCTGTCTGATGACTGCTCGGTGTGCCTGTGGCAAAACGACATTTATGTTCTGCCTCTTGAACAGGCAGGATGCATAAATGCTCTTACCGAGGCAAAAAAAGAATGCGGCGAGCCTGTTATGACATTTTCTCATGAGGACAAAACCAGCGTCATTTTAAAGGTTTTGCCCAAACTTCGTGTTGCCTCAAATCTGCAAATAGACTCAAAGCTCAAAAGCGATGTTGTTGTCGGTGATTTGAAAGTTAAAACATATGTTGACAAAACAGAGGACGGATGTATTGCCGCAAAAATTCTGTTTTGCTATGAAAATATAGAATTTAACCATTTTGCAGGAGAAAAACCTACCCTTAAAAACAAGGTTCTGCTTCGTGACAGAAGAGCCGAAAATGCATTTATAAAAGCAGCTGCATCCTGCGGATTCAAGCCCTATAAAGGCGTTTTATACATACGCGAAAACTATCGGATTTATGAATTTATGACCGAAAAATCAAAATTACTTGCAGATTTTGGAGAAATGTTTTATTCCGATACATTTGACATTAAAGTTGTTTCTCCGGCAAATGCCGGTGCCAGCGTGCATTTAAACAGCGGAAATCTGCTTGAATTTGACATTTCGTTTGATGAAATAAACATGGACGAGCTTCCGGGTGTGCTTGAAGCGGTCAGAGAAAAAAGCCGTTATTACAGACTGCAAAACGGTTCTTTTGTAAACCTGTCAGCACAAGCTATTAAAAAAAGTGTTCAGCTTCTTGACAGTCTTGATGTTTCACTTTCTCATATGGACGGAAGCACCGTCAGTATGCCTGTAAACCGTGCATTTTATTTAAACAGATTCAGCGACGAGGATATAAAAATAAGCCGTGATGAGTATTTTGAAAAGTTCATCACACGGTTTGCAGACGGCGAATGTGCCGATTGTGAAGTTCCCGAAAATTTAAAAAATATTATGCGTCCCTACCAGGTGGCAGGATTAAAATGGCTGTCCATGCTTGCAAGTTACAATATGGGCGGAATCTTAGCAGACGAAATGGGTCTTGGTAAAACATTGCAGACAATTGCGTTTGTTATGCAACAGTATAAAATGGTTAAAAAACCCACACTTATTGTTGCACCTACATCACTTCTGTATAACTGGCAGGCGGAAATTGAAAAGTTTACAACCGGTGCAAAGGTCTGCGTTGTCAGCGGCTCACCGGCAGAACGCAAACAGCTTACCAAAAAATTTGACGATTTCCATTTTGTTATAACTTCCTACGGACTTTTGCGCCGTGATATAGACCTTTATACAGGTTATAAATTTGCTTATTGCTTCGTGGATGAGGCACAGCATATTAAAAACCCGGCAACAATCAACTCAAAAGCCGTTAAAAAAATAAAAGCAGGCGGATATTTCGCCCTCACAGGTACACCGCTTGAAAATACCCTTACCGAGCTTTGGTCAATTTTTGATTTTGTAATGCCCGGATACCTTTATTCAAGGCATAAATTCCGCAAAATGTACGAAGTTCCCATTGTCAAGGAAAACGACAGTGAGGCACTTGCCGATTTGCTTAAACATACAAAACCTTTTATCCTGCGCAGGCTTAAAACTCAGGTTATGAGCGAACTGCCGGATAAAATTGAAAGTCGCATGGTTTCCGAGCTTGAGCCGGAACAGAAAAAACTTTATGCTGCATATGCAATTCAGGCAAAAAGTGAAATTGACGTGCTTGCCGAGAACGGCGGATTTGAACGCAACCGCATAAAAATCCTTGCACTTATCACACGCCTTCGTCAGCTTTGTTGTCATCCGTCTTTGTTTGTTGAAAACTATGATGGCACAAGCGGCAAAATCGAAATGCTCCGCGAGCTTGTGGAAAACGCCCTTTCGGACGGTCACCGTATAATCATATTCTCGCAGTTTACAACAATGCTCAAAATAATTTCCGAAATGCTTGCGGAAATCGGCGTTGACCATTATTATCTTGATGGCACAACAAAAAGTAAAGACCGCATTGACCTTGTAAACACCTTTAATAAAGGCGGGGCGGACGTGTTCCTTATTTCTCTTAAAGCCGGCGGAACAGGTATCAACTTAACCGGTGCGGACATGGTTATTCATTATGACCCCTGGTGGAATCCGGCTGTTGAAAATCAGGCAACAGACCGTGCTCACCGTATCGGACAGACAAAAACTGTTCAGGTGCTCAAACTTGTTGCAAAAGGCACAATTGAAGAGAAAATTTATAACCTGCAAAGGCTTAAACAGAATATGATTGACAGTGTTCTTGAAACAGGCGAAACGATGCTTTCGTCCATGACTCTTGAAGAAATCAAATCGCTGTTTGACTGATATTATGAAAAATGAAGTATATTTTTATGACGTATCGCCACTTAAAAACAAGGACGTTTTTGAAGCCTGTTTTTTGGTGGCGTCACCACAGAGAAAAGAAAAAATTGAAAATTTAAAAACCGAAAAAGACAAAATTCTTTGTCTTGGCGTTGATGTTGTTTTAAAAAAGATTTTAGCAGAAGATACAAAATTTTGCGAAACCGATTTTAAATGCGACAGTCTCGGAAAACCCTTTTTGCAAAACGAAAAAGGCGAAAAAATGTGTATTTCGGTATCCCATTCCGGTGATTTTGTTATGTGCGCAGTATCAGATAAAGAAATCGGTGTAGATATAGAAAAACAGCGAAAAGTCAAGCTCAAAACTGCAGAAAAATTCTCGGAAAACGAGAAAAAATATATTTTTTCGGCAGAAAATCCCGAAACCGCATTTTTCAAAGTCTGGACATTTAAAGAAAGCTATTTGAAAACTGTCGGCATAGGCATACGGCAAGAGCTTGATTCCTTTGAAACAACCGACTTTTGCGGAAATCCGCAAATGTGCAACGGATACAGTTTTTTTGAAATAGAAATCCCCGGTTATTGTGTAGCAGTGTGTTCACAATACAAACGTGACGATTTTGAAATAAAATTTTTAAATAGTAGTGATACTTTTTTGACTTAAAAGTTCTTGCATGAGCAGAGAAGAACGAGTGAGGGTTTTGAGTATTACTTAAATGGTAGAGAGTGTCGAAAGGAGTGTTAAAACTGAAAGGAAACGGATTTATAAAACTTAGAATAGCAGGGCAGAACCTGAATTTTGAAGAAATAACTCAAAAGTTATCGCAACAACCAAGTTTCATATATCGAAAAGGTGATTGTTACGCTCCAAAATTTGGTGATAAGCAACCCATAATCTATGAAGAAGATTGCTGGATTTTTGAGGTTGAAAAACAAGAAAACGAAACTTTTGACGATATGTTATATGCGTTTTTAACAAGGTTTATAAAATCAAAAGAATACATAAAAAAGTTATCGGATAATTTTGATGCAACATTATGGGTTTCTGTATATCCTGATGATGAGCAAAGCAATATTCATTTAGAAAATAAAACATTAAAGCTTTTATCAGATATGGGTTTGGTTGTTGATCTTGATATTATGTTTTTAAAGGATTTCTACGACGGGACATATAGCAAATGATTTTTTAGTTCTAACACGACATAAACTTTCGCTGAAAAATGTTTGCATCTAAACCATATGTCTCGCAATATGGATATGTCGAATTTTTGGGAAAAACGAAATGAGGTGGGAATATGAATTTATGGCAAACCTTTGAAATAAAAAAAAGTAAGTATTCAAATTGTGGAATCTCATTTCGTTACGAAAAGGGAATAGATGAGAAGTTAAAAGAAAAGTATAAATCGTTTGCAAAGTGGCTGAGGAATACATATGTTTTTCCTGTTCACCTAACAGTTTATATTAAAAACTGTGAAAAAGTTAAACTTATAAATGGCAAGTGGGTGTATGGTAGTTTTAGATGGTTTAAAAATAAAGAGCCATATATTCGAATTCCATCTAAACTTAATCAAGAACTGTATCAACAGTATGACGAAGAAGAATTGCACGAGCAGGTTGTTTCTTCGTTAGTACACGAATTATCCCATTATTTTCAATGGGTTTTGGGTGGCGAACAAGACGATAAAACATCTGAAAGACAAGCAAATTATTTTAGGTACAGAATTATAGATAAATTTAACTTAAATAAATAATTTTTTACTCCAACTTAACATGAACTTGCTACTAAAATAAGCTGCATCTAAACCTTATGCCTCGCAATATAAATATGTCGAATGTTGTCGAAAGCAAAAAGCCTCCCCTGTGTAAGGGGAGGTGGGTTTGCAAAGCAAACTCGGAGGGGTTGTAAATGGATATAACAATAACAATCCCTCAGTCAGCTATGCTGACAGCTCCCTTTACACAAAGGAGCCTTTAAAAGGTTTGCAGATAACCCTTGTATATCGCAATGTAAAAAATCAGTAGCATCTAAATCTTATATCATTTACTGAAAGAGTTTTGAACGTATGAATACAGAAGTTTTGATACCAAAAGACAAACATGATATCAGCCATATAAACGAACTTCATAAATTGAAAGATGAAGAAATACAGCCTGTTGTGGGCAAATTGTTGGAATGGCTTCAAGATATAAACTGGCCTGTATCAAGACCGGTTGCAGAGGTTTTGCTAAAACACGAAAACGTAATTGTTCCGTATGTTGCAGAAATTTTAAATGGCGATGATTACTTATGGATACTTTGGGTTATGGAATTGATTGTTAAAAAATTAACAATCGAAAATAAATGTGTATTAAAACCAGATATTGAAAATTTATTAAAGATGGAGATAATAAACGAGGATTGTGAAGAAATAGTAAGCGTAGTGCAGAAAGTCCTAAATTCTATTCAGTAAGCAGAAATAAATAATTATTTTAATATCATAGAAAATTTTTGTAATAAAAACAAGGGAGGATGTTTTTATGAATACAAAAGAAAATTACAAAGAACCAATGTACGTTATTGAAACTCATTTTCGGGGTGACCCGGAAAATGAAACAGGAGAAAGATGTCATTTCAGACGTTATGTTGTTGATATCTATCTTGAAAATGCTTCGGCAAAAAGCGGAAAGTTTAAACTAAACACCGGCAGCGGCAAGCTTTACTATCTTGGTCATGTTCCCGTTGACAGTATTTTGGCAAAAATTGATGCACCCGTAATTGAAACGATGGATGCAGGCGTGGAATACTTTGCAACACCGTATATTATCGTTGAATGGAACAGCGAATCGGTTGTTAAAGTAACAAATGAACGCAAAAAAATTGCTCGGATTATGCTGTGCCTTTCAAAATGGGGAATGAACGGAAACGAAGTTTTGAATCTTCCGACCGATGAAATAGTTTCCCCGGTTGAAAATGAAGCAACGGCAGACGGAAAAACCATAAAAATAAGCGGAAATAATTATCTTGGCATAAGAAAAGAAGAGTTGACGGATGCTCCTCAATCAACCGACGTAGAAGCAGATGCCGAAGAAGATGTTCTTTCTCGTTTTGCGGTTCTGGCAGATGCTCATATAGGCTCGCGTTACGTTGACGAGGGCGTTTGGGATGGCATCGACTGGATTGACACGGTCTATGAAAATATCTGCAAAATACATAGTGAAAATCCCCTTGATTTTGTTTTAGAACTTGGTGATAATATTGATGACGGCTATGCTCCTACATATGAGCCGGATTATAAGATGTATCTGGAGAAAATCAAAAAGCTTGAGATATGTGACCCGGTAAATCCCATTTTCGGCAGGGAAGAGGGAAAAATTCCTCATTATGAACTGCAAGGCAATCACGATACATCTATGGATACACGCTTTTTCAGACAAAAACTGTGGTACACCGAGAACAAAAACGGCGAAAAGGTTGCGTATATTGCGTTTTTTACCGATTACGGCGGTTATCCGCTTGTAAGATACGAGGTTGCCGGCAATTACAGTGCATATAAATCCTACGGTAAGCTGTCGGAGGATATGGTTGATTTTGTTGAAAAAAGTATTATAGAAGCCAAGAAAAACGGTGCAAAGCATATTATTCTTGCAAACCATTTCGGTATTGCGCAGGATAGCGGTGCACCAATTCTGCCCGAAACAGGGCTGGGCAAAGTAGCTTTGCTTTGTAAAAAGTATAATATAAAACTGTATTTCAGCGGTCATGAGCACGATGTGCCTTTTACACTCCGCAAATATGACGATATATATAATTATGATGTGTCAATGACAAAAGATAAGTATGCAATTGTTGAAATAACAACACATCACGCAAAGGTTACAATTTACAACACCGCCGATAACTCGGTATACAGAGTGGACAATATTTCTTTATCATAATAAAATGCCCGTGCACTGCTATGCACGGGCATTTTAAGTATATTATTAGTGTTTGTTTTTAGTTAAATTAATTTTTGTACTAACCTAAATTTTACGTGAAGTTTTGAAATGCGACCAATGAAATATATAAAAATATTATTTGGGATTTTTTGTAAAATTATAAAAACAAACCCGTTTTTTATTCATGTTAAACACTCATTTATATGGAAAAGCCGGATAACAGCATTCAGGTATCTTTTGTTTTATTTTTTGACACGTTTTCAGACACGGCTGGTAATGTATGTTGTTTCTTTTTGGTGGCGGAAATTGCTTTTTGCCATGAGTCGTATGATGCATATATCGGTGCAGTTGCAGTTTTATTTGCTTTATAATTTAGTGTTCGGTATTTTTTCGGAGAGTAGTGAGTATAGGCTTTAAAAGTTTTTGAAAAATGTGCAGAATCTGTGAACCCGATATTTTGCATTATTTCCGAAATTGACATTGTTGTTAATTCTAACTTTGTGCGGGCATAAAGCATTCGTTTAGATGTGATATATTTCATTGGTGATGTATCTGTTAAAGCTTTAAATTTTCTGATAAACCATGTTGGATGCATATGTGCCATATCTGCCAGCATTTGTATTGAAAAATCATAATCTAGGTGTTCTTCGATAAACTGAAGAATATTATCCATTGTGTATATATTATTTTCGGTTGATGTGGCACCCGATTCTTCAATAAATATTGATATCAGAGACAGCAATAATGAATTACATTTTAACACCGAAACCGGAGAGGATTTTCGCCCTTCGGTAATTATGGATATCAGTGTTTCTTTAACTTTTTTTGGCTTATGTGGTTTGATTACATACGGAAATGAAAATAAATCGAAAAAGTTTTTTCCGTGAGAATCAAACCGAAAGCTAATCCATATTTTTTGTGACGGTCTGACAGTTTCGTTGTATTCAAAATATATGGAATGTTGCATACCCGCAGGAATCAACAGCATATCGCCCGCCTTCAAAATATAAGTGACTTTTTTTTCAGGAAGTGTCAGAATAAATTTGCAACTTCCGTTAATCATAAAATACATTTTATTTGACAGGTCATAAATATTTTCAAGATTATAATTATCAACAATCACACAATTGTCGCCGGTCAGATATTCAATGTGCGATTCGTTAATAATTTTTTTAATATCCATAAAATCACCTACTACAATAATATAATACAAAATTCCGATAATTATATACATTTACAATTTAACTATATCATGATATAATCAAATTGTCAAGTGGTTTTTGCAAAAAATAACAGCAAATTTGGACACAAAGAACAGCAATTTCAGAGCTTGAAAAATCCTGTTTGTCTGTTATAATAAAATTATATTATAATGAAAAGGAGAAAATGAAACATGAAAAAACTCTTATCGGCAATTCTGACACTTGCTATGACAATGTCGCTTTTGTGCGTTGTTCCGTCAAGTGCAGAAACTGTGTCGCTTTCGGATGAGCCTACATTTTATGATGATTTCTCATCCTACACAAGCGAAAATTCAGCCATAGAAGCTCTCACAAGCATTAGCGGTACATATCAGGAGCTTGCACGTGGTGACGGTTATACATGGAAACTTTCCGGAACAAATGTAGGTGCGGCAGGATATGACCATCCCGGTAAAGGGCAGGTAACAAACGGACAGCTTGTAATTACCGACGACTGGAAATGGGGCACAGGTGCAGTGCTTGACATGGGTGATATTAAACTTGACACCGTAAAACAGATTAAGTTTGATTCTTATGGCGAAGCATCACTTAAATTTCTCGTAGGTTCTGATGAGAGAATGGCGCATTATGAAATCGGTCAGAACAGAAGCGGAAGTCAGGGTGGCTATCAGCCTGCCGGTACAACAAAGAGCGACCTGTATTTTGTTAAAAAACTTGTGTCGGACAGTGCGGCAGAAAATATAGACGAAAACAGTCTTAGTATTTATCACGTTGATGAAAACAGCGACGGCGTATGTGATGTACCGAACAGTACAGTTAAAAACTGGACAATTAAATTCAGCGGAAACACAATTTCATG
>JAZNOL010000099.1:0-16202 GCA_045580815.1 Clostridia bacterium
GTAAACGGTGTTATTCTTGCTGAAAGCGGCAATGGAGACTCTGTGACTGTTGCACAGTCTGTGTTTATTTCCACTCTGTTTTCAATAATAACAATTCCGGTTCTGGCTTATTTTATAGTTTAGAATCATATACTTTAACAAATAGATTTTCAGGAGATGTTTGCTTTGAAGGTTGTTGCAATCAACGGAAGTCCCCGTATTGACGGAAACACTGCGGCTTCACTTAAAACCGTATGTGCGGTGCTTGAAAAAAACGGTATAGAAACCGAAATTATAAACGTAGGTGACAAAAGTATCTGCGGCTGCAAAGCCTGCGGCTCCTGCGGCGACTGCTCATGCGTGTTCGAGGGTGAATTTTTCGAGCAGGCAGTTAAAAAAATGGCTGATGCAGACGGAATTATTTTGGGCTCGCCCACATATTACGCAAGCATTGCAGGCACAATGAAAGCATTTCTCGACAAGGCATTTTATACCGGAAGCAAGCGTTTTCGCCTCAAAGTAGGCGCAGGTGTTGTGTCGCTTCGCAGAAGCGGCGGAATTGCCGTGTTCAATCAGCTTAACAACTATTTTCTTATCTCCGAGATGATTGTTGCACCCTCATACTACTGGAACATCGGTCACGGTGGTGCAAAACAGGAGGTTTTAAGAGACGACGAAGCTATGTGTGTGCTTGAAAACTTAGGTCAGAACATGGCTTATCTTCTCAAACTTAAAGAAAACGCAAACGGCACTGTTGAGGTTCCGTCTGCCACCCCGCGCAAAAAACTTAATATGATACGGTAAAATCACAGGATTTTTGCGCCCCTTTGGCGTGAAAATCCTGTTTTGAATTTGTATAAGAAAATTTGCAATTTGTTTAATATTTATATTGCAATTTTATACAGTTTATGATATAATATAATATATTTATATATATAATGCCGTAATTCGGCAAAAAATTATACGCCTTATCTGCCCACGATAAGAAGACGTATATTTATTCTGTGGGCAGAAAGGTTACAAAAATCATGAAAAAAGTTGCAATTATCATGGGCAGTGACAGCGATTTACCGAAAGTAAAACCGGCTGCCGATGTTCTTAAAAAATTTGATATTCCGTTTGAGGTGAGAGTTATTTCTGCTCACCGCACACCGGCAGAAGCAATGCAGTTTGCCGCATCGGCAAAAGAAAACGGCTTCGGCGTAATAATTGCCGCTGCCGGCAAAGCCGCACATCTTGCAGGCGCAATGGCGGCAAACACCGTTTTACCTGTTATCGGTATTCCTGTTTTATCTTCATCAACAAGCGGCATGGATGCACTTTTATCAACCGTACAAATGCCCTCTGGCATTCCGGTTGCAACTGTTGCAATTGACGGCAGTGCCAACGCCGCATACCTTGCAGTACAGATGCTTTCACTTTCCGACGATGCACTTTATGAAAAACTTGTTGCATCAAGAGCTGCTATGGCAGACGAAGTAAGAGCAAAAGATGCAAAAGTAAAAGCAGAATTTTAATGTCTATGCCGGCGGAGCCGGATTGTGAAGGGAGAAACATTTACACATGGGCGGATTTTTTGGAGCAGTACGCAAAAACGATGCCATAAGCGACGTGTTTTTCGGCACGGATTATCATTCGCATCTTGGCACAAAAAGAGGCGGCATGGCCGCTTATAACAGCGAAACGGGAATGCAGAGAGATATTCACAACATTGAAAACTCACCGTTCCGCACAAAATTTGAAAATATATTTGAAGAAATGAGCGGCAATGCGGCTATCGGCTGTATCAGCGACAGCGACCCTCAGCCTCTGCTGATACGTTCAAATATGGGCACCTATGCAATATGCATTGTAGGTCTTATTACAAATTCGGATGAGCTTATTGAAAAATATCTTTCAAACAAAGGGCATTTCAACGCAATGACCGGCGGCAAAGTTAACTCTGTTGAACTTGTTGCTTCCCTCATCGGGCAGAAAAGCAATTTTGTTGAAGGTATCAAATTTGCACAGGAGGTTATTGTCGGGTCAGCATCCATTCTCATTTTAAGAGACGACGGTTCTATAATTGCCGCCCGTGACAAGCTGGGCAGAACTCCTGTTCTTATCGGCAAAAGTGAAGACGGGTATTGTGTTTCTTTTGAATCCTTTGCTTATCGTAAGCTGGGTTATGAGGACGAAAAAGAACTGGGTCCCGGTGAGATTGTTGAAATTTATGCCGACCGCATGACACAGCTTGCCCCTCCCGGAAAGGATATGAAAATATGTGCATTTTTGTGGACATATTTCGGTTATCCCACATCAAACTACGAGGGTGTGAACGTTGAGGTTATGAGATGCCGCAACGGTGAAATCATGGCAAGGGCAGACAAACTTTCGGGCAAGGATAAAGGTATTGACTATGTTGGCGGTGTTCCGGATTCTGGTACACCTCACGCAATCGGCTATGCAAACGAAAGCAAAATACCGTTTGCCCGTCCGTTTATAAAATACACTCCCACATGGGCAAGAAGTTTCACACCGTCAAATCAGGCGGCACGTGCAAGAATTGCCAAAATGAAACAGATTCCTGTGCACTCGCTTATTACAGATAAAAATCTGCTGTTTGTGGACGATTCAATTGTCCGCGGAACACAGCTTAAAGGAACAGTTGATTTCCTTTATGACAACGGTGCAAAATCCGTTCATATGCGCTCGGCTTGTCCGCCGATTATGTATGGTTGCAAATATCTTAACTTTTCACGTTCAACAAGCGATATGGATCTTCTTGCCAGAAAAATCATTGTTGAACTTGAAGGCGAAGAGGGTCTTGAATATATTGAAGAATACAGCAATTCTTCAACAGAGCGCGGCAAAAAATTAAGAGATGCCATTTGCAAAAAATTTAATTTTGAATCACTTGAGTTCCAGTCGTTAGAGGGTCTTATTGAAGCCATAGGTATTGACCCGTGCAAGCTTTGCACATACTGCTGGAGCGGTAAAGAATAAAGAAAAGGGGTATAAAATAATGCATAACTCATCAAAATCTGACAGCTATGCAGCAGCCGGTGTTGATATTACCGCCGGTTACGATGCTGTAAAATTAATGAAAAAACATATTCAGCGCACAATGAATGACGGTGTTGTTTCCGATATAGGCGGCTTCGGTGGTCTGTTTATGCCCGATATGACAGGCATAAACAAGCCTGTGCTTGTCAGCGGTACAGATGGCGTTGGAACAAAGCTTAAAATTGCATTTTTGATGGACAAGCACGATACAGTAGGTATCGACTGCGTTGCCATGTGTGTTAACGACATTATCTGCTGCGGTGCAAAACCGATGTTTTTCCTTGATTATATTGCCTGCGGCAAAAACGTTCCCGAAAAAATTGCTTCAATCGTATCCGGTGTGGCAGAAGGCTGTGTGCAGTCCGGCTGTGCATTAATCGGTGGCGAAACTGCCGAAATGCCCGGTTTTTATCCCGTCAGCGAATATGATCTTGCAGGTTTTTCTGTAGGTATTGTTGACAAAGACAAGGTTATTGACAACTCTACCATCTGCGAGGGAGACGTTGTTATTGCAATGCCCTCCTCCGGTGTTCATTCAAACGGTTTTTCTCTTGTAAGAAAAGTTTTTGACGTTGAAAACAAAGACCTTAACGTTTATATAGACGAGCTTGGCAAAACTCTTGGCGAAGAGCTTCTCACTCCTACCAAAATATATGTTAAACAGATTATGGATTTGTATAATGCAATCACCATCAAATCTGTTTCCCATATTACCGGCGGCGGATTTTATGAAAACATTCCGAGAAGTATTCCCCAGGGCTTCTGTGCAAAGGTTGAAAAAAGTGCAGTTAAGGTTCTGCCGATATTCAATGTGCTTCAGAAAACCGGCAATATTCCGGAAAGAGATATGTTCCACACTTACAACATGGGCGTGGGCATGAGCGTTGTTGTTTCTAAAAACGATGCGGACAAAGCACTTGAAATTCTCGATAATGCTTATATTATCGGCGAAATTGTCAAAGGCGAGGAAGGTGTCGAGCTTTGCTAAAGACCAGAATTGGTGTTCTGGTTTCAGGCGGCGGCACAAACCTTCAGGCGCTTATTGACGCTCAGAATGCAGGAATTATCAAAAACGGCAACATTGAGCTTGTTGTTTCAAACAAAGAAACAGCTTATGCCCTCACCAGAGCAAAAGACAACGGTATCAAAGGCGTTTACATAAAAAAAGACGAAAATTTTGAAAAAAATCTGATTTCTGTTTTGGAAGAAAACAAAATTGACTTGATTGTGCTTGCGGGATTTCTTGTTATACTCAGCGAAAACTTTGTAAAACATTTTGACCGCAAAATCATAAATATTCATCCGTCACTTATTCCGGCGTTTTGTGGCGACGGATTTTATGGGCTTCGTGTTCATCAGGCGGCACTTGAAAGAGGCGTTAAGCTTACCGGTGCCACAACTCATTTTGTAAATGAAATAACCGACGGCGGCGAAATCATTATGCAAAAGGCAGTTGAGATAAAAGAGGGTGACACACCCGAAATTTTACAAAAAAGAGTTATGGAAGAGGCAGAATGGAAAATTCTTCCCCTATCTGTTGAAAAAATATGCAAGGAGATTGTAGAAAATGATTGACAAAATTTACGGAAACACTTACCCCGGCAGAGGCATTATAATCGGTAGCGACAAAGACAAAAAACACGCTGTTATTGCCTATTTTATCATGGGCAGAAGCGTAAACAGCCGCAACCGCATTTTTGAAGAAGACGGCGAGGGCATAAAAACAAAAGCTCTTGACGAGTCAAAACTCACAGACCCGTCACTTATTATTTATTCGCCTGTGCGTGTGCTGGGCGATAACACCGTTGTTACAAACGGCGACCAGACAGATACTGTTTATGATTATTTAAAAGAAGGCAAAACCTTTGAAGAAGCTCTTCGCACACGTTGCTACGAGCCGGACGAGCCTAACTTCACCCCCAGAATAAGCGGTATTGTTTCTCTTGCAGACGGCAGTTTTTCATATAAACTCAGCATTTTGAAACATTTGGACGGTTTTTGTCAGAGAAACTTCTTTGAATACGAAAAACCCGTTTCCGGCAAAGGTCATTTCATTCACACATATATAACAGACGGCAACCCTATTCCCTCATTTGCAGGCGAGCCGGAGGACGTTGAAATAAATGGCAGCATTGACGATTTTACAAACGAAGTATGGGAAAGTCTTGACAAAGACAACCGTGTTTCGCTTTTTGTAAGATATATTGACCTTGAAACAAAAAAATACGAAACAAGAATTATTAACGGAGGTTTACTTTAATGAACGAACTTGAACTCAAATACGGCTGTAACCCTAACCAGAAACCATCCCGCATTTTTATGGACGGCGGCAAAGATTTGCCTATCGAAGTTCTGTGCGGCAAACCGGGATTTATCAACTTCCTTGACGCATTCAACAGCTGGCAGCTTGTTAAAGAGCTTAAATTCCAGACAGGTCTTCCCGCAGCGGCTTCGTTCAAGCATGTAAGCCCCGCAGGTGCGGCAGTAGGTCTGCCTCTTGACGATACACTCAAAAAAATATACTTTGTTGACGATTTGGGTGAGCTTTCACCCCTTGCTTGTGCTTATGCAAGAGCAAGAGGTGCTGACCGTATGTCTTCTTTCGGTGACTGGATTGCACTCTCTGACGTTTGTGACGTTTCAACAGCAAATATCATCAAACGTGAGGTTTCCGACGGCGTTATCGCTCCCGGATACACAGACGAAGCACTCGAAATTTTAAAATCAAAACGCAAAGGCAACTATAACATAGTTAAAATTGATGAAAACTATGTTCCCGAGCCCCTTGAACGCAAACACGTTTTCGGCATTACCTTTGAACAGGGCAGAAACGAATTTGAAATCAACAAAGAGCTTCTTGCCGATGTTGTTACAGAAAACAAAGAACTGCCTGAAAGTGCAAAAATCGACCTTATCATTGCGCTTATCACTCTTAAATATACACAGTCAAACTCTGTATGCTATGCATACGGCGGTCAGACAATCGGCGTAGGTGCTGGTCAGCAGTCACGTATTCACTGCACACGTCTTGCAGGCAACAAAGCAGACATCTGGCAGCTCCGTCAGCATCCGAAGGTTCTCGGACTTCAGTTTAAAGAAGGTCTTGGCAGACCCGACAGAGACAACACAATTGACGTTTACATTTCAAACGAATGTGAAGACGTAATCGGCGATGATGTATGGCAGAACTATTTCAGCGTTCGTCCCGAAAAGCTCACAGACGAAGAAAAACGTGAGTTCCTTGATAAATTAACAGGCGTTGCTCTTGGCAGTGATGCATTCTTCCCCTTCGGTGATAACATCGAACGTGCAAGAAAAAGCGGCGTTTCATACATTGCACAGCCGGGCGGCTCTATCCGTGACGACCAGGTTATTGAAACCTGTAACAAATACGGCATGGCTATGGCTATGACAAAAATGCGTTTGTTCCATCATTAATCTTTAATTTAACCACAGGAGGTACAGCAGATGAAGGTTTTAGTTGTCGGCTCCGGCGGACGTGAACATGCCATAGTTAAAAAACTTGCCGAAAGTCCCAAGGTAAGCGAGCTTTATGCTCTTCCGGGAAATGGCGGTATGGAAAAACAGGCAACCTGCGTTCCGATTCAGGCAACAGATATTGAAAAAATAACAGAATTTGCAGTAGAAAACAAAATAGATTTTGCGGTTGTTGCTCCCGACAATCCTCTTGTTATGGGTGCAGTTGACGCTCTTCACGAAAAAGGCATCAAATGCTTCGGACCTGTTGCAGACGCCGCAATCATTGAGGGCAGCAAGGTTTTTTCAAAAAATCTTATGCAGAAATATAACATTCCCACAGCAGGATACCATGTTTTTGAAACTCCGTCTGATGCATTGCATCACATTAACAACTGCACATTCCCGATTGTTATAAAAGCAGACGGTCTTGCTCTGGGCAAAGGCGTTATTATTGCAGAAAGTATTCTTGAAGCAATCAATGCCATCAACAACATTATGAACGATAAAATTTTCGGCGAAAGCGGAAATAAAATTGTTGTTGAAGAATTTTTAAAAGGTCCCGAGGTTTCTGTTCTGTGCTTTACAGACGGCAAAACCGTTGTTCCCATGGTTTCTTCAATGGATCACAAACGTGCTCTTGACGGTGACAACGGTCTTAACACCGGCGGTATGGGTACTGTTGCTCCCAATCCTTATTATACACAGGAAATTGCAGACACCTGCATGGAAACAATATTTATCCCTACAATAAATGCTATGAACAGCGAGGGCAGAACCTTTAAAGGCTGTTTGTATTTTGGGCTTATGATTACAAAAGACGGTCCCAAGGTTATCGAATACAACTGCCGTTTCGGAGACCCAGAAACACAGGTTGTTCTGCCGCTTTTGAAAACAGACCTGCTTGAAATTATGCTGGCTGTTGAAGAAGAACGTCTTGACGAAATAAAGGTTGAGTTTGACAGCGGTCACGCTTGCTGTGTTGTGCTTGCTTCAAACGGATATCCGCAGAACTACAAAACCGGCTATGCTATCAATTTTGCCGATACAGACGAAATGGACGGCGTTTATGTTTACCATGCCGGCACAAAATTCAAAGACGGTGAGCTTGCAACAGCAGGCGGCAGAGTTTTAGGTGTTACCGCAACAGGAAACACACTCAGCGAAGCAATTGAGCTTGCATACAAGGCTGCCGACAAAATTAAATTTGACGGTGCATATTGCCGCCGCGACATTGGTAAACGTGCACTTGATGCATATGCATCAAAAGGCTGATTAACTTAATTATACTGCGCCTTATACGCCCATATAAGGCGCATCACTTTGAAAATCAGGGCAGAAAGGCTGTCAGATATGGTATACAGACTTTATGTTGAAAAAAAGCAGGGTCTTGACAACGATGCAAAATCGCTTCTTGGCGATATTCGAACAAACCTTGAAATAAAATCTCTTGAAGATATACGCATTTTGAACAGATACGACGTTGAAAACATTGATGCCGATTTGTTTGAAACCTGCAAAAACACAGTATTTTCCGAGCCTCAGCTGGATAATATCTATACAGAAATTCCTGAAAATGACGGTGTTGTTTTCGGCGTGGAATTTCTTCCCGGACAGTATGACCAGCGTGCCGATTCTGCCGCACAGTGCGTGCAGATTATCGGCAGATGCGACCGTCCCGAGGTTAAAACTGCAAAAATTTATATTCTCATCGGCAAACTTTCCGATGAAGAAGCAAATGCAATAAAAAGCTATGTTATCAACCCGGTTGAAAGCCGCATAGCTTCTCTTGAAACAAAAACAACTCTTAAAACAGAATATGCAATTCCTACAACTGTTGAAACCCTTGACGGCTTTATTGACCTTGACGAAGCGGGTCTTAAAGCGTTTATCGACAAATATGCCCTTGCTATGGACTTTGCCGACATCAGTTTCTGTCAGGAATATTTTAAAAACGAAAAACGCAATCCCACAATTACAGAAATACGTATGATTGATACTTACTGGTCTGACCATTGCCGTCACACCACGTTTTTAACAAGTATTGACAATGTTAAGTTTGAGGACGAAAACGCACAGAAAGCATATGCCCGTTACATGGATATCCGCAAAAAGACAAACCGCACAAAACCGGTTAATCTGATGGATATTGCAACAGCGGCGGTGCGTTATCTCAAAGCAGAGGGCAAACTTGAAAAACTTGACGAATCCGAAGAAATCAACGCCTGCACAGTTAAAATTGACGTTGATGCCGGCGGAAAAGTTGAAAAATGGCTTCTTCTTTTCAAAAACGAAACACACAACCATCCCACTGAAATTGAGCCTTTCGGCGGTGCGGCTACCTGCATCGGCGGTGCAATCCGCGACCCTCTTTCGGGACGTGCTTATGTTTATCAGGCAATGCGTGTTACCGGTGCGGCAAATCCGCTTAAACCTGTCAAGGATACAATAAAAGGCAAACTTCCCCAGAGAAAAATTGTTACAACAGCGGCAGCAGGATACAGCTCTTACGGTAACCAGATTGGTCTTGCAACCGGTCAGGTTGACGAGCTTTATCACGACGGCTACGTTGCAAAACGTATGGAAATCGGTGCTGTTGTAGGTGCTGCTCCGGCAGAAAACGTGCGCCGTGAAGTGCCCGCCCCCGGTGATGTTGTAATTCTTTTGGGCGGACGTACAGGCCGTGACGGTTGCGGTGGTGCAACCGGCTCTTCAAAATCACATAAACTTGATTCTCTTGAAAACTGCGGTGCAGAGGTTCAGAAAGGTAATGCTCCCGAAGAACGCAAATTGCAGAGACTTTTCAGAAATCCCGAAGCAACACGCCTTATCAAACGTTGTAACGACTTCGGTGCCGGCGGTGTTTCAGTTGCAATTGGTGAGCTTGCAGACGGTCTTAAAATAGACCTTAACAAGGTTCCTAAAAAATATGACGGTCTTGACGGCACAGAGCTTGCAATCAGCGAATCTCAGGAACGTATGGCTGTTGTTGTTGCCGAAAATGATGTTGCTAAATTTATGGAGCTTGCATCAGGCGAAAACCTTGAAGCAACGGCTGTTGCACAGGTTCAGGCAAATCCCCGTCTTGAAATGACATGGAACGGCAACAAAATTGTTGACCTTTCAAGAGAGTTCCTTAACTCAAACGGTGCAGAAAAACACATTGAAATAAACGTTGCCAAACCCGGAAAATTTGAGCGCGAATTAACCGGAAGTTTTGGCGAAAAAATGACCTCTCTTGCCGATGACCTGAACGTATGTTCAAAACGCGGTCTGTCAGAAAGATTTGACTCAACAATCGGTGCAGGCACAGTGCTTATGCCGTTTGGCGGAAAATACCAAGCAACACCGGCTCAGGCAATGGCAGCAAAAATCCCCATGACTGACAAAGAAACCACAACCTGCTCGGTTATGGCTTGGGGCTACAACCCGTATATTACAGAAAAAGACCCCTACACAGGTTCTTACCTGGCTGTTGTTGAATCGGTTTCAAAACTTGCGGCAACAGGTGCACCTCTTGATGACTGCTACCTTACATTCCAGGAATATTTTGAAAAACCCGGCACAGACCCCAAACGTTGGGGCAAACCTATGGCGGCATTGCTTGGTGCTCTTGATGCACAGCTTGATTTGTCTTTTGCGTCAATCGGCGGTAAAGACTCCATGAGCGGCAGCTTTGAAAATATTGATGTTCCGCCTACACTTGTTTCTTTTGCAATAACAGTAGGCAACACAAACAATATCATTTCTCCGGAATTTAAAAATCCGGGAAGCACAGTAACCGTGCTTAAACCCAAATACAAAGAAAACGGTCTGCCGGATGCAGAAAGTCTTAAAGAAAACTACGCACTTCTTACAAAACTTATTGCCGACAAAAAGGTTATTTCTGCATATACACCCACCTACGGCGGCATTGCCGAGGGTATTATGAAAATGTGCTTCGGTAACAAAATCGGTTTCAAACTGGCTGACTCGGCTGACGAAAATGCTTTGTTTGACATCAGCTACGGTGCGTTTATTCTTGAATTTGCAAAAGATGCAGAAGCTGTTGGCGAAATTCTGGGCGAAACAACTGATGCTTATGAAATCGTTTATAAAAACGAAACAGTTTCTCTTGAAACTTTGCAGAAAACATACGACAGCAAGCTTGAGCCCGTGTTCCCGTGCAAAGCATATCAGCCCGAAGAAACACTTGCAAAACCCGAATATACAGAAAGAAATGTGTCAGCACCCAAAATCGGCGTAGCAAAGCCGAAAGTGCTTATTCCCGTATTCCCCGGTACAAACTGCGAATATGATTCTGCAAAACGCATTATTTTTGCAGGCGGAGAGCCGGAAATCATGGTTATCAACAACCTGAGTGCAAAAAATGTTGCAGAGTCTGCGGACAGATTTGCTTCTCTTGTTGAGCAATCACAGATGATATTTATCCCCGGCGGATTTTCCGGCGGTGACGAGCCTGACGGTTCCGGTAAATTTATTACAGCGTTCTTCCGCAATCCGAAAATCAAGGAGAGCGTGAACAACCTTATTAAAAACCGTGACGGTCTGATGCTCGGTATCTGCAACGGTTTCCAGGCACTTATAAAACTTGGACTTGTGCCCTTTGGCGAAATTATTGACACGGACGAAACCTGCCCGACGCTGACCTTCAACAACATCGGCAGACACCAGTCACGTCTTGTTCGCACACGCATTGCTTCGGTTAAATCTCCGTGGCTTGCAGCGACAGAATGCGGAGAGGTTTACACAGTACCGATTTCTCACGGCGAGGGTAAATTCCTCTGCTCACCGGAGCTTTATAAAAAACTTGAAGCAAACGGTCAGATTGCTACTCAGTACACCACACTTGACGGCACACCCACATACGACACCGATTATAATCCCAACGGTTCTTATATGGCAGTTGAGGGTATCACATCGGCTGACGGCCGTATTTTCGGTAAAATGGGTCACAGCGAGCGTATTGGCGAAAACCTTTACAAAAACGTTGACGGCAAGTTTGATATGAAGATGTTTGAATCTGCTGTTAAGTATTTTAAAATTTAATTAACTACAAAAGGCAGCTGCACTGTATATGGCGGCTGCCTTTTTGTTATACAAAAAAACAGGCGGCAATATGCCGCCTGTTTATGTGATAATTATTTATAATTAATTCCGTCACGCAGTGTTATATGTTCTCTGCCATCTTCACCGTCCATAAAGTCGTAAGAAGTATTTGATCCGAATCCAGTCTGCTTCATAATCGGAAGATCTAATGCATTGTAAACCATTTGTGAAACAACTGCACGTGTTGCAAGAGTATCGTTGCTCATTCCGCTGATACCATCAATAATATCCCAATTTGTTGCAACAATCATATAACCACTCGGATAACCACCGTTAACATCTGCAATTGGAGTATATCCAAGTGTTGCAACTACCATTTTAACAGCATCCTTGAATTTGATGTTTCCTGATGGGTTGAATTTATAGTCACCTATACCATTTACAATACCACTACCCGCTGCCCAATTAATACAACCTGATGCCCAGTGATTTTTCGGTACATCGGAAAAGGGTGTGTCAGTTTGTGTTTTGATTATAGATTCGTCAACACCTAATGCTCTGCATACAACAGCGGCAAATTCCGCTCTTGTTATGTTGCCGTCAGGGTTGAAGCTTCCGTCACCGTAACCATAGAGAAGTCCTAAATCAGCCATTTCATTTATTGCATCAAAATTGCTGTGCCACTTAGGAACATCTTCAAAATATGCAGTCGGTGCAGATGTATTTTGTGGAGTTTCCTCCTCAAATTCTCGTTCATATCCACATTCGTAGCATACGTTGTTTCGGAAATTGTGATATGCAACTATGCTGTCCTCATATGTAACAGTGCGATTTCCACAATCCTCACATATTTCAGTGTCGGTTATTTTTTCTATGTGATGTATGTCATCACGCGGAGTACATTCGCTGTGTCTCTCACTGTAAACATTGTGCGGAGGGCATTTTTGCGGGATAACTATAATTTCTTCTTTATTTGTAGGGGGTGGGTCAGTAATAGCACTGGTACTGGCGATTGTAAGTGTATACTTTCCATCACCACTTTCGCGTTTCCATTTAACGGGTGTGCCAGTTCGTATTTTAATATAGTAAGTTTCATTACTTTCCAATTCTACATTTGTTATGGTTTCTTGCCCTACTGGCAATCCATTAAATGTTCGTTGGTCTAAATTTTTCACAGGTAGCTCGTTAATGTCATATATATCTGCCTCTTTATCTTCGCCGGTGTTACTGGAAAATGTTATTGTATATGAAGAGACTTCATTTGTTTTGAATTTGATAACGTCCAAGTCATCTCTTCCGTCAATAGTAGCTATAAGTGTTTCGTTCAATGAAATAGTTTTTGCGCTCTCTATATTGTCGCCAATATCGTCTATCATATAGTCTACACAAAATCCATAATTCCCCACAAAATCATCACCGTATAATCCAGGTGCACCGCCTTGAGGCAAAACTTTCAAATAATATGTTGTGTTTGGTTCTAAGCGAAGGTTAATAAAATTTGTATCATCTTTCCCTACAAATATTTTTTTTAATTCTTGTTCATATTTAGTTTGTAATACTAATGCTTTTTGTGGACCTGTATAACACCCTATTTCAATATGATAAAAGGCATCTTCACCAACAGTTGTAAATTTAAAATTATCAATTTCATCGCCAGTTTTTAATTCGCTAACATAATCAATTCCAAAATTAACACTTACAGCATCATCCACACTGCTTCCTGCTTCAATTTCCACCTCTGCCGCTGTCACAGGCATAACTGCTGCTAAAGAAAACAACAGTACAATTACAAGAGATAAACCAAGTATTTTTCTTTTCATTTTTTTCTTCCTTTCGGTATAATAATTTGTTTTGCGTAAATTTTATTTTGAAAAATGACAAATGCCCGGTGACCCTCCTTTTTCATATTTATTTGCAAAATAAAAAATGCGCCGGCTGAAGCCGACGCAGAAAAACACATCAGCTCCAACTGTCGCCAAACAAATCCGCAAATACCAACAAAAAGTATATGCAAAATAGAGCATCTGCATTTTTACCGAAAGGTAAAAAATACACATACTTATTGTTGATAAAATATTCGGATTTATTTGGCATATTCAGTATAACATAAAAAATAATTAATGTCAATAATTTTGTCCTGTATTAACCAAACAGCCCCCCTTGTGCACAAGGAGGGCTGTTTAATTTATCCTCTCGGTATCAGCAGTTGTGTGCCTTCGCACAGCTGACCGTCAAGATTATTAAGTTCTTCAATATATTCAGGTTTTGTATGATAACGTTTTGCAATGTTCCACAGCGTGTCGCCCTTTTGCACAAAATAAAGCACCAGCGACGGTCTGTCACCGTCTTTTATTTCACTTTCTTCCACAGAAGTAATAATATTCACCTCACCGGAAGAAAGTGTCTGCAAATCAAAATCAATAAATGTCCTGATTTCAATTTCTCCGGCGGCGTTTATGCTATAGCTGAGACGTGATGTTTCAGCAAAAAGTGAAATCTCACAGCCCTCGGCACTTTTGCCGCAGTCTATATCGGTTTTAAAGGGAATTTCCGATTTGAAGCTATAAACCGGACTATCATCTTTTGCGGATATGTAAAGCACATAAGTATCAAGCACACCCGAAATACCCAGTTTATTTTTCACCGGCTCACATTTTTCAATATACGGTTTTGCTATCACATGATAAATTTTTGAAACCTGCGGAATTTTATCGGGAATTTTCACGCTTTCTTTAACAGAAACACTTGTCTGCACATTTGAAATAAGCTCCATAACAGAAACCGGCGTGGTTTTTACGTCAAGATTGGATTTCGTGCAATATGCATCCGAAATAACGTCTGTGCATATAAGCTCATCAGAATCAATATGTACGGCAATGCGTATATGGCAGTCCATACTCCGTCGCAAGGAGTCGCCTACTGACGGTACAACGTCATTTTTAATGATTTCAAACCTCACGCTGTTGATGTTGTCGTCGCTTATGCCTTCAACATCAAGAATTTCTGTAAATGGCATAACACTTTCTGCAAAAGCAGGTTCAAGAGAGTTTTCGGGTGTATATAAAACCGAAACCGAAATTTCGCCTTTTGTGACAACTTTGCCCGAAATTATTTTAACATCACGGTTTAAAACCGCTGCTTCTGCTTTCAAAATTTCTCCTATGGAATCCTGCCCGTCCGAAATTGAAAGCGTGTTGTCGATTGTTATTTCCTCAGTTTTACAAACAGTTTTTGAGAGTGCACAGAATCTGCCCGGCTGTTTCATGATATTTTCACCATCAATTTCTACCGGAAGGGAAACGCAGATTTTTTCTGTAAGTATAACCCCGGCAGACACAACCGATTTAAGTGCAATTTTGCGGCTGTTTACAAGGTTATATTCGATATGCGAGGTTTCTGCGGAAACAGAAACAAACATTCCTTCTTTTGCATCGGCAAAAATCTGTGTGTGCGAAAAGGGATGCGTCACGCTCAGTGAGCATACGCCTTTTGCACTTTCGGGCACATACAAAACATTATATACAAGATTGCCGCCAAGTGTGTACTTTCCGTCAGAAACCCCGCGTGATAAAATGCAAACCGAAGCATCTATCTGCAAAACTTTCAGAATATCAGGTTTTGTGTCCGGTACAATGGAATCACACTCGTCCACAATTTCAGGTTCATCGGAAAATGCCCGTCTGTTTACATAAATATCGTTTTTTAAAATCTCCATGGTTGCAAGTCGCCTTTCTTCCCACTGTAATTTTGTCATCACCCTGCCGTGGGAGGCAAGGGCGTGCCTGTATCAATTTGTAACATCATATGCTGTAAAAAACCGGTTTATGACAATTTGATAACCGAAAAGAAAAGAATAAGTGTGAAAAACAAGAGTTTAAAAAATAAAACAGCATACATATCTGCCACCTCTTTTATATTTTATGAAAAGGACAAGAAAACTGTTGACAAAAAAGGATAATGATGGTAAAATGTAATAAAAAAAGAGGAGACGATTTTATGTTATATGAAAAAATACCACTTTCAGATACAGACAGCGAAATATTTCTTGAAGTATTTGCGGCAGAAAAAATAGAAGGATATACACGCCGTGCACTTCTGGTTATTCCCGGCGGCGGTTATGGTTGCGTTTGCCACGAGCGTGAAGGCGAGCCTATCGCACAGGCGTTTATGCCTTACGGCTTTAACGGTTTTGTTCTGCATTATTCGGTTGGTAAAAAAGCGAAATTCCCCCAGCCGCTTATTGAAGCCGCAAAAGCCATAAAACACATTAAAGACAACGCCGACAAATACGGCATTGACCCGAAAAAACTGTTTGTTACCGGATTTTCTGCCGGCGGACATCTTACTGCCGCAACCGGCACACTGTGGCATATAAAAGAAATTTATGACGCAATTCCCATGGAATACGGTTACAACAAGCCAACGGCGGTTATCCCTGTTTATCCTGTTATTTCGGGCAAAGACTTTGGGATTTTGGGGTGCTTTGAGAATATTCTCGGTAAAAAGAATCCATCCGATGAGGAACTCAAAAAATATTCGCTCGAATGTTGTGTAGACGAAAAAACTGTGCCGATGTTTTTGGTACACACAGCAACTGACGAAATTGTCAATGTCAAAAACTCAATCTACATGGCAAATGCACTTGCTGAAAA
>JAZNOL010000100.1:0-22455 GCA_045580815.1 Clostridia bacterium
GGCGAGGAAGCCATGCAAAAGCTTGAAAACGCAAAGGTTGCGGTTTTCGGCATCGGCGGCGTGGGCGGATATGCGGCAGAAGCATTGGTTCGCAGCGGCATCGGTGAAATTCATATTATAGATAACGATGCGGTGTCCCCGTCAAACATAAACCGCCAGCTTTATGCACTTCATTCAACGGTAGGGCAGGATAAGGTTGATATTGCAAAAAAACGTATGCTGGATATTAATCCGGACGTTAAGGTTGAAGCGTTCAAAACTTTCTATAATGAAGAAACAGCATCGCAGTTTGATTTTAAAAATTATGATTATATAGTTGATGCGGTTGATACGGTGAGTGCAAAAATACTGCTTGTTATGAAATCAAAAGAAGCCGGAACACCCATAATCAGTTCCATGGGCACAGGCAACAAGCTTTGTCCCCAGGATTTTGAGGTAGCAGACATTTATAAAACCTCAATGTGTCCGCTGGCGAAGGTTATGCGCTATGAACTCAAACGCCGTGGAATAAAGAAACTTAAAGTTGTGTATTCAAAAGAACAGCCTGTGTTGCCCATCGGATATGAAACCATGAGCAACGATGAGCGACGCACCCCAGCAAGCACACCCTTTGTACCGCCTGTGGCAGGGTTTATAATCGCCGCTGAGGTTGTTAAAGATATTATTAAGAAATAATAAAAAACGCTGAATCAAGCTGATATGAAGTCATGCCTGAAACAGCGTTTTTTTGTTTTAAAATATCCGTAGTCCTTTGGGATAATGGTTTTTCAGCATTCCGTCCGAGCCTTTGGCAAGTCCACCGCCAAATCCGCTGTGTGCCACTATGCACCAGCCTTTGATGTCCGATTGCAGAGTGTTGCCCTTGAAATACGAGAAAATCTCATCTTCGGTTGCATGGTAAATATTTTTAAACTCGGTTAAATCAAGTGATCTTGACAAATGATGCTGTGGCTCAAACCGATTCTTCAAAAGCTTGCCGGCAAAAATTCCGGTACCGATAAATTTAAGCCCCTTTAAATCGGGCAGGGGAGTGTCCGCAATATACACGTTTTCTCCGCTTAAATAAGCATCGTAATTTTTGGTCATATATTCTTTTTCAAAATCTTTAAACAACTTGCAATCTTTGATTGATGACGGTGTCATAAACACAGGTTTTGCAACTTTGCCGTCACCTTTTTTAAGCTTGACCATAAAATGTCCCTCGCCACGACAAAGATGGGGAAACGCCCTTACAGCTTCTTTTATCGGCTCAAACCCGCCTGAAAGCCCCGGTAATGAGACATTGCAGACCGAAAACGACGGGAACTCCTGCAAAAATTCATGTATGAGATTTTCATTTTCGGTTTTTGAAAATGTGCAGGTGGAATAAACCAGTGTTCCACCGGGAGCAAGCATTTTTTCGGCACTTTTTAAAATCGCAAGCTGACGTGCACCGCAGGCATCGTTTGACTCCGGAGTCCATTCTTTTGCGGCACCGGGGTCTTTGCGGAACATTCCCTCACCAGAGCAAGGGGCATCAACTAAAATTTTGTCAAAAAACCCCTCAAACCGTTTTTCTAAGTTTTTTGGATTTTCGTTTAATACAATGGCATTTCGTACACCGCATCGCTCAATGTTTTCAAAAAGTATGCGACTTCTGTTCGGGACGATTTCATTAGAAACAAGCAAGCCTTTTCCGCCCAGTTTTGCGGCAATCTGTGTTGATTTTCCACCCGGTGCACCGCAAAGGTCAAGCACACGGTCGCCGGGAATAATGTCCATCATCTCAACAGGAGCCATTGCCGAGGCTTCCTGAGGATAAATAAGCCCCAGTAAATAGGGCAGACTCTTGCCGATTTTCTCGCACTGTGCTTCGTCATAATAAAATCCGGTTTCACACCACTCAATCTTGTCACCGGAAAAGGGGACAAGCTCGTTTGTCTTGTCTACTTGGCATTTGAGCGTGTTTGTGCGGAAAGATTTTTCGCCGGGCGAAGATAAGGCTTTTTCAAAATCTTCAAACCCACCGCCAAGCAAGTTTTTCATGTTTTCTAAAAATTCGGAATGTATATTCAAGTTGGTCAGTCCTTAATAAAGTAAAATCACATAAATTATACTATAATTTGTATAAAATTTCAAGTGTTTTAACAAAATTATGTCAAATCTCTTGATTGATGGGTGTTTTTGTGTTATAATAAAATTAAATTAGAGGTGCAGAAAATGAAAAAAGAGCATTGGTATGACAAATATAAAAAACTATCACTTTACGGTGGTGTTCTTACAGCTATTTGTGATGACGATGAGGATATGCTTGTTATAGAATATGATAACGGTATGTTGATTGACGTTGGTTATGTAGCAGATAAAAAGTGTTATTTTATCACAGTTGTAGCAGAAAATACGGCAGAATGTTGGAATAATCCGGTAGAGTGCATTTCTGCAACAGATAAGGAATGTTTGTTTGATACTATACAGAGCGTTATATTCAGAAACAGAAAATAAGGTGGTATAATGAGATACGGAGTAAAAATTGTTTATACATACACCGTTGGAAAATCCAGCAGAAAATTTTACGAAGAATCCGTTTTGTCGATAAATGCAGAATCTTTTGATGAGGCATACGAAAAAGCAGAAACATATGCAAGTAAAGGGTTAGATGAACATCTTAATCCACACGGTGAAACTGTGAAAGCTGAAAAATTTGAGTTGATTGACTGTTTTGTTGCAATGGATGAAGAAGATGAAGTTTATGAAATATATTCTGCATTTAAAAATAATAAAACGTCCCTTGAAGAATCGAAATTTTATGAAGCACTTACAGCACAATGTGATGTTGAAGAATTATATGATTTAAGATATAATGAATTCAGCGAAATTTCTTTATAATGAAAGAGGAGATAAATTGTGATATTACCCGAAAGATGGATATGGCTTCCTGAAAAAGAGTATCCAGATTCACAAATGACCAAGTACAGTGGATTTGATACGAAAACAGACGGAAATTATACAGTGGCAGAATTCACCAAAACATATCACTTTGATAAAAAAGTAATTTCTTTAAATTTGATATTTAGCGGCGACACGGAATTTCAGTTGTTTTGCAATAACAAATTTATTGCTACCGGTCCGGCATCTGTTGGCGGCGATTTCATCGGCAATGAACGTCCAAGACCTGATTTTTATAAAATGCAAAAAATAATAGAACTGGATACACATAGTATTTGCTTTTTTGCGAGAGTAAAAATGATGCCTGTTAAGATCTGCGAATATTCAAAAGGTCATGGTGGGTTTATGCTTTCTGCTCTTGTTACTTTTGAGGACGGAACAAAAGAGGTTATATCAACAGATTCATCATGGAATGCCAGAAAAAATTATGCATATAAAGCACCTGATAAATATGATTCAAGACTATTTAAAAGTGAATACACTTTTGCAGAAGAAATAGACGATATTTGGCATACGGAGCTTGCGCCTGTCTCGGTGCGTGTTGAAGAGGAAATTTATCCTGAAGAAAAGAACAAAGTCATACTGATGCCTCATGAAGAAAAGGAGGTTGTTTTACAGTTTGACAAGATTTATGCGGGTTTTTTACATGTCTTTGCAAAAACCGGTGGAAATTTATATGCTGAGGTTCACTGCAAAGAAATTGATGAGTGTGGAACAACAGAACAACTAATTTTTTCGGCTGATAACGAATACAGAGGATTTTTATTACATAGTGTAGGGAATTTCTTTATAAAACTAAAAAATGATTCGGATGAAATATCTGAGTTTTCGATAAGTTTGATTTCAACAAATTATCCTGTGAAAAGTGTTGCCGAAATTGTTACAGACGATTTAGAGTTAAATACTGTTTTGGATGTATGCAGGCATACTCTCAAGATATGTCGTCAACTTCATCATTTAGATAGTCCGAGGCATTGCGAGCCTCTTGCATGTACAGGAGATTATTATATAGAAACTCTTATGACATTGTTTTCTTTTGGAGATATGGCCCTTGCAGAATTTGATGTCATACGCACTGCTAAGCTTTTGAGAAACAACGATGGAAGAATGTTTCATACCACATACAGTTTAATATGGGTAAAAATGCTATACGATGTTTATATGTTTACCGGAAAGAAAGAATTGCTTTGTGACTGTGTTGATGCATTAGTTCTTTTGCTCAGGCGTTTTGAAAAATACATAGGTGATAACGGATTGATTGAAAATCCCCCGGATTTTATGTTTGTTGACTGGATATACATTGACGGGATATCAATGCATCATCCTCCAAAAGCATTAGGACAGACTTGCCTTAATATGTTTTATTACGGAGCGCTGGATACAGCAGTTAACATATATACTGAATTGTCTGAAACGGGTATGGCAATAGAATGTACGAAAAAGAAGGAAAATCTTAAAAAATCAATCAACAGCTTGTTATTTGATGAAGAACGCGGATTATATTTTGAAGGACTTAACACAAAAACTCCGGAAAATCTGATTCACCAATATATGCCACAGAATGTTGATAAAAGGTATTATATGAAACACTCTAATATTTTGGCGGTATACTTTGGAGTGAGTCCGAAGGCAAATGAGGAACATATAATTGATAGAGTAATGACGGATACAAGCCTTGGTGATATTCAACCTTATTTTGCACATTACCTATTAGAGGCGATTTATAAAAGTGGGCTTAGGGAGAAATATACATTAAAACTTCTTGATGTATGGAAACAGTCTGTGCGTGAATGTTCAAAAGGCTTAGTTGAAGGATTTGTTAAACCCGAGCCATCATACAGTTTTGATCATAGTCACGCTTGGGGCGGAACACCGCTATATTCACTTCCTAAATCTCTTTTAGGTTTTGAAATAAATAAACCGGGATTGCTCGAAGTAACATTGACACCGTCATTACTGGGGCTTCGGTATGCTAAAATAGAAGTTCCAACACCCCATGGTAATATCGTATGTGAGATGAGAAAGGGTAATGATATTATTCTTACACATCCTGATGAAATATCGGTGCATCTAAATCGTGCACGAATTCTACAAAGAATTTAACAAAAATTAGAATAAACAGGTGAAAATTATGTGGCTTGCAAACGAATGGAAAGATTTTGAAGTTTTAGATACAGCAAACGGCGAAAAACTTGAGCGATGGGGCGATATTATTTTGTGCCGTCCCGACCCGCAGGTTATCTGGACAGCCGAAAAAAGCAAAGAGCTGTGGAAATCAGCTTACGCAACCTATGAACGAAGCTCGTCGGGTGGCGGTAAATGGAATGTCAAAAAGACACTTCCCGAAAAATGGACGGTAAAATACAAAAATCTTGAATTTTATATAAAACCTATGGGATTTAAGCACACAGGGCTGTTTCCCGAGCAGGCGGTTAACTGGGATTTTGTGACCGAAAAAATCAAAACTGCCGGCAGACCTCTCAAAGTGCTCAATCTTTTTGCTTACACAGGCGGTGCAACAATAGCGGCATCAGCGGCAGGGGCAGAAGAGGTTGTGCACGTTGATGCGTCAAAAGGCATGGTTGCATGGGCAAAAGAAAATATGGTGCTTTCAAAACTCCACGACCGCAAAATACGGTTTATAGTTGACGATGTTATGAAATTTGTTGCACGTGAACAGCGCCGTGGCAGAAAATACGATATAATCATTATGGACCCGCCCTCTTACGGCAGAGGACCCGGCGGCGAGGTATGGAAAATTGAGGACGAGCTTTATAAGCTCATCGAAGCCTGCATCGGCATTTTAAGCGACAATCCCGTTGCAATGGTTATAAATTCTTACACAAGCGGACTTTCGCCCATCGTCGTGTCGAACATAATGAACCTTTCGATAAAACCACGTTTCGGCGGCAGAGCCGTTGCAGAAGAAATTGGTCTGCCGGTTTCTGATTCAGATATAGTTCTGCCCTGCGGAAGCACCGGCAGATGGCAGATGTGATAGGACTGGTTAAAAATGATAGAAATAGAAAATTTAAAATTCAGTTATGATGAAGATGGCGTAAAACTGGCAATAAAAGACGTTACGCTGAAAATAAAAAAGGGACAGTTTGTAGCTGTTTTAGGGCATAACGGAAGTGGAAAATCCACCCTTGCCAAACACCTTAACGGCATTAATCTGCCCAGCGGCGGCAAGGTTTATGTTGAGGGTCTTGATACTTCCGATGAAAAAAATCTGTGGGACATTCGCTCAAAAGTGGGCATGGTGTTCCAGAATCCGGACAACCAGATTGTTGCTACTGTTGTGGAAGAAGACGTAGCTTTCGGGCCGGAAAACCTAGGACTTCCGCCCGAAGAAATCCGCAAACGGGTTGATTTTGCTTTAGAAAGTGTTGATATGACAGAGTTTGCACATCATTCACCGGCAAATCTTTCCGGCGGACAGAAACAACGCATTTCAATTGCGGGTATTATTGCAATGACACCCGACTATATAGTTCTTGACGAACCGACGGCAATGCTTGACCCTAAAGGGCGAAAAGAAGTTATAGAAACTGTAAAAGCCCTTAACAAAACACAGAATATAACTGTTATTCTGATTACACATTACATGGAAGAAGCAGCACAGGCAGACAGGGTTATTGTTATGGACGGCGGTGTTGTTGTGGTGGATGACACTCCGCAGATGGCGTTTGCAAACGTTGCACTTCTTAAAAGCATAGGACTTGACGTGCCACAGGTTACAGAGCTGATGTTCCGTTTGCGCCGCAACGGCGTAAAGGTGCGTCATGACCTTCTGACGGTGGACGAATGTGCACAGGAGATAATCAGGGAGATTAAAGAAAATGCAGATTAAAGTTGAAAATTTAAGCTATGTATATATGCCGGGCACGCCTTTTGAAAAGACGGCAATTTCGGATGTGAATCTTGAACTTTTTCCGGGCGATTTTGTGGGACTTATAGGGCACACAGGCAGCGGTAAATCCACGCTGATTCAGCACTTGAACGGACTTTTGAAACCCTCAGCGGGTCATATTTATGTTGACGGTGTTGATATTGCCGATAAAGAAATAAAGCTCCGTGAACTTCGGTTCAAAGTGGGTCTGGTGTTTCAGTATCCCGAATATCAGTTGTTTGACGAAACCGTAAGGGGCGACATTGCTTTCGGTCCTAAAAACATGGGACTTGATGAAGAAGAAATAAACCGCCGTGTCAGCGAGGCAATGCGCCTTGTAGGTCTTGATGAAAGCCTTGGTGATAAATCTCCGTTTGAGCTTTCGGGTGGACAAAAACGCCGTGTAGCAATTGCCGGAGTGCTTGCAATGCAGCCGGAGGTGCTGATTTTGGACGAGCCGGCAGCAGGGCTTGACCCCCGCGGCAGAAACGAAATTTTAACAAGCATTAAAAATATGCACGATGAAAAAAATATGACTATTGTACTTGTTTCGCACAGCATGGAGGATATTGCGCGTATTGCAAACCGTGTTGTTGTTATGAAAAAAGGCACAATTGTAAAAGAAGGCTCTGTGCACGATATTTTCAGCATGGGCGAGGAACTTAAAAGCATAAATCTTGATGTGCCGCAGATAACACGTCTTGTAAATAAACTGCGTGATGCGGGCTATAACCTGCCGCAGGATGTTTATACGGTTGAAAAAGCCGAAGAAGAAATAATGAAGTTGTTTAAATGAAAAATATCTGATAAATAAAAAGCAGAAACGAGAGAGATTTCGTTTCTGCTTTTTTGTATGATTTTTTAATAAATCAGAAATTCATTGAACTTTTGATAATAAAATATGTTATCATAGTACCTATAATACCTAAAATCCAATATAGTATTGTGTTCCCAAGCATTTGAGTGCCAATTTGTGTAGATGTTGAAACAAATTTATCGGAACATGACCAGGATCCTCCGCTTTTATTCACATTAATGGTAAAAGGTGTTCTTACTGAAGCACCGTAACTGTTTTGTGAGTCTACAAATCCTGAAACTTTGTAACTCCCGGCATTTTCTGCAACATTAAATTGCTCTAATGGTGGAAAAACAGCTGTTTGGGGTGCTTTGAGTAATTGGAGTTCGACAGCCTGTGCGAACAATATTGCTTCGTCTCTCTCACTGATACTGCCGTTTTGCTCTGTGAATTGAGCAAGGCGTTTGCTAAATTCAAATTGCGCTTGATTAGAATAATTGTTCATCTTTTGTTACCTCCGTATATGTTATGTTTTATGTTATATATTATAACATATATTTATATTATTTGTCAAGATATAATTTATGTGAGGTGATATGTTGTGGAAGAAAAACTTGTTATAAGGAAGAAAAAGTTAAAAGGAGAGGACGGATATAAAACTTTTTCTGTAAGAATTAAAGACGAAACGGTAGAAAAGTTGAATAAATTATCGGAAGAGACAAACCGGTCAAGAAATGAGTTGATTAATATTTTATTAGATTATGCCATTGATAACAGCAAGGTGAAATGATGAATTTGCCAAACAGAAAACCGCTGAGATTAAAAGAATACGATTATTCAACTGTAGGAGCGTATTTTATAACGATATGTGTAAAAGACAGAAAACGGTGCTATCTGAAATAATCGTCCCCTACAAACAATATTGAAAATATTATTCGCTCATTTAAAATAATGGTGACAAAAGAAATTGGAAAGTCTATATGGCAACGTTCATATCACGACCACATAATACGGAACGAAACAGATTATCGGGAAATGTGGAATTACATAGACACAAATGTACAAAAATGGGAAATGGATTGCTTTTATTAAGAAAAAGGTCGGTGAAAATCACCGACCTTTAAGTTTTATTATGCAGTTTCGATTTTACTGTCTGCCTGAAGTCCAAGCAGCTCGACAGCGTTTTCACGCATTTTGTATTTAAGAATTTTACCTGCGGCGTTCATGGGGAATGAATCCACAAAGCTCACATATCTGGGCACTTTGTGTTTTGCCATGTGCGTCAGAACGTATTCTTTGAGTTCTTCAACCGTCATGGTTTCTCCCTCTTTAAGAATTACGCAAGCCATAATTTCTTCGCCGTACTGTTTATCTGGCACGCCGATAACCTGAACGTCGTTTACTTTCGGATGTGTATAGATAAATTCTTCAATTTCTTTGGGATAAATATTTTCACCGCCACGGATAATCATATCCTTGATACGTCCGGTGATTTTGTAATACCCTTCGGGTGTGCGGCGTGCAAGGTCGCCTGTGTGAAGCCAGCCGTCAGCATCAATTGCCGCAGCGGTTGCTTCCGGCATTTTGTAATAACCTTTCATGATATTGTAACCCTTTGCAACAAATTCGCCGTCAACGTTATCGGGCAATTCTTCGCCTGTTTCAGGGTCAACAATTTTACACTGAACACCGAAAATTGCACCGCCTACGGTATTTACACGGGCTTCAATGGAATCGGTTGTTTTGCTCATGGTGCAAGCAGGTGAAGCTTCTGTCTGACCATAGGTTATACAGATTTCTTTCATGTTCATTTTGTCAAGCACATCTTCCATAACCTTTACGGGACAGGGACTTCCTGCCATAATGCCTGTACGCATATGGCTGAAATCGGTTTTATCAAAATTTTCGTGACCAAGCATTGCAATAAACATTGTTGGCACACCGTGGAACGCCGTGATTTTTTCTTTGTTTATGCAATCAAGCCCTTTTCTTGGCGAAAATGCTGTGATAGGCGACATTGTAACACCGTGTGTTACGGAGGCGGTCATTGCAAGCACCATGCCGAAACAATGGAACATAGGCACCTGAATCATCATGCGGTCAGCTGTTGATAAATCCATACAGTCGCCAATGGCTTTACCGTTGTTTACAACATTGTAGTGTGTAAGCATAACACCTTTTGGGAAACCGGTTGTGCCAGAAGTGTACTGCATATTGCACACGTCGTCTTTGTTTATTTTGCGGCGGCGTGCTTCAACCTCAGAATAAGGCACACGTTCAGAAAGTGCCATTGCCTGTTCCCAGTTATAACAGCCGGGGTTTGTGCTTTCAACGGTAATAACATTTTTAAGGAACGGCAGTTTTTTCGATGTAAGCAGTCCCGGAATACTGTCTTTAAGCTCGGGACAGAGTGTGTTGATAATATCTATATAGTTAGAATCCTTGTATCCGTCAACCATAACAAGAGTGTGAGTGTCGGACTGGCGAAGCAGATATTCCGCCTCATGAACCTTGTACGCAGTATTAACCGTTACAAGGACAGCACCGATTTTTGTTGTTGCCCAGAAAGTGATATACCAGGCAGGCACGTTTGTTGCCCAGATAGCAACGTGGTCGCCGCGTTTTACTCCCATTGCAATAAGCGAACGGGCAAAGGTGTCAACATCGTCACGGAACTGGGGATAAGTTCTTGTATAGTCAAGCTCGGTGTAGCGGAACGCATACTGATCGGGAAATTCTTCACATATGCGGTCAAGCACATCCGGGAAAGTTTCGTTTATAAGAGTTTCTTTTTTCCATACATATTTACCTGTGCCACGGTTGTCTGTCTGCAAAGGAGTTTTAACCTTGCGGTAAGGTTTCATAAAGTTTGCAAAATGCGGAACAACGATGCCTGCGTCGCAAAGCTCATCAGCCCAGCGTTTTACCCATTCAAGGGAAATATAGCCGTCATATCCTATGTTTTGCAGGCTTTTAAGCACTTCAAGAATCGGCAAATCACCCTCACCGATAAGACGGTATTCGCATTTTCCGTCAACAATTGCACTGTCCTTTACGTGAACATATCTTAAATAATCTTCAAGATTTTCGGCTGTTCGTTCGGGATCCTCATTGTTATAACGGCAGGTGTGGTGCATATCCCACAAAGCCGCAACGTTTTTGTTGCCGACGGCATCAAGCAAACGGCGCAGACGCTCGGAATCGCTGTAAACACCATTTGTTTCAACAAGCAGAGTTACATTTTTTTCGGCGGCACGCACGCCAAGCTCTTTTAACAGGTTTGCGATATACGCATCGTCAACCTCACCCTCCGGCTGTGGTTTTAAATCTGCCAGAACACGGATATACGGGGTTGATAGCTTTTCTGCAAGAGTAATATATTCATCAATTTCAGCCACAACAGCATCACGCTGGTCTTCATATTTAAGACAACAGCCTGATGACAGACAGGGAATTTCAATGCCCAGCGACTGAAGTTTTTTGATTGTTGAGTCAATCTGATTTTCAGCAAAGGGACCTGAATGAACAACACGCAAATCCTTGCCCAGACCGCGGATTTCAATGCCGTCAAAGCCAAAGTCTTTTGCCATGGAATAAATGTCCGGCCAACTGAAATCCGGACAAGCGAGAGTTGAAAAGCTTATTTTCATACTTTTCTGCCTTTCCGCCCGGTCAAGCCGGGCTGTAAAAATAAGTGGTTATTTTATATTTTACTACATTTTATGGCAAATTGCAATACCTTAAAATACAAAAGCAAAAAACATTAAATGTGTTATTTGTTTTATAAACAGAAACCGTGAATTTGCAAGAAAAGTTTGACTTTGGAGATGCAATGTGATATAATACATTCCGGCTTATTAATATTAAGAGAGGACCGGTATTATGAACTGGGGATATTTGTTTATTGCTATCGCACTTGCAGCAGGGGCAACAAAAGGGTTTTGCGGCAAAAAAACAAGCGGATTTGTTGAAGAAACAAAAGATGCAATGTTTGTGAATTTTATAAGAATGATGTTTTGCATTTTTATAGGCTTTGCAATGCTTGCGGTGCAAGGCTCACTGAATCTTTTGGCGATAGATGCAAAAACTCTTGCAATAACGGCTCTGTCGGGCATTTCAACATCGTTTTTTGTTGTAAGCTGGCTTTTGGCGGTTAAACGTGGTGCATACATGACGGTTGAAATTTTTCTGATGCTCAGCGTTGTTCTGACGCTGATTATGAGCTTTTTTACCTTTGGCGAACCGATAGAATTAACGCAATGGATAGGTCTTGCCGTGCTTATATGCGCGGTTTATATAATGTGTTCATACAACAACTCGCTTAAAGGCAAAATGACAGTCGGAACATTTATTCTGCTTGTTTTTTGCGGATGCATGAATGCGTTTTCGTCCTTTTCACAAAAGCTGTTTGTGAAAAACGGTGGTGAAAACGTGGCTGTATTTAATTTTTATACATATCTTTTTTCGGCATCGGTTCTGCTTATCTGCTACTTTGTGCTGAAAGCAAAATCAAAAGATTCGGACGGAATTTTCCATGCAGGAATTTTAAAAAACATTTTCGGTTATGTGCTGATAATGGCATCATGCCTTTTTATAAATTCGTATTTTATGACTTTGGCGGCATCAAAGCTCGATGCATCAATGCTATATCCGCTTTCTCAGGGGTGTTCGCTTGTTTTAAGCACACTTATGGCGGCAGTGTTTTTTAAAGAAAAACTCAACATCAAGGCAATTGCCGGCATTGTGCTATCATTTGTGGCACTTATTATAATAAATGTACTGTAGCGGAGTGATGTTATGCTTTTTTGGAGAAACTTTAAGAAAAAATCAAATTTCGGCGAAGAAACTGCCGCAAAATATTTAAAGAAAAAAGGGTATAAAATAATTGAAACAAACTATCGTCTTAAATTCGGTGAGATTGATATAATTGCCGAAAAAGACGGTGTTATCGCCATAGTTGAAGTAAAACAGCGAGGCGAAAATGCCATGTACTCACCACGTGAAGCGGTTAATTTTTCAAAGCAGACAAAAATCAGACGTACGGCAGAGTATTATATGATGAAAAACGGACTTACAAACAGATTTTTCCGTTTTGATGTTATTGAGGTTGTCGGAGAAAAAAATCCGCAGATAAATCACATAGAAAACGCATTTAAGTAAAAATATTGAAAAAAGAAGGCGAACGCCTTCTTTTTTTGTTTTCAAAGAACGGAAAACCGGCATATTTGTCGCACGAATGTATGAATTTTCAAAAGGAGTTGCATCCTGAAAGGAAGAATAAGATTAAGGCAACTGTAAAATTTTAACAAATTTGTAAGTTAGGAGCGATAAAATGAATTTTACAATAACACGAAAGCAGGATAAGCTCTATGTGTTTGTCAGCGGCGAAATTGACCATCATAATGCCGCACTTATCCGTGAAAGCGTTGACATAGAAATCAAACGTACAAAAACAAAAGAACTTGTTTTTGATTTTTCACAGCTTGAAATGATGGATTCTTCCGGCATCGGGATTTTAATGGGCAGACTGCGGCTTATGCAACAAACCGGTGGCAAAACCGTTGTGTCGGGTGCACCTGAGTATATTGAAAAAATAATAGTCCTTTCGGGGCTTGGCAATCTTATAGAACTGAGAAAGGGGGCATAAAAATGAAAGAACATATGAAACTGGAATTTCCGGCAAAATCTTCATACGAATCATTTGCAAGGGTTGCGGTTGCTTCCTTTGTGTCACAGCTTGACCCAACTGTTGTTGAAATAAACGAGATAAAAACCGCTGTTTCCGAATGTGTGACAAACTCGGTTATTCACGGGTATAAAGGCAGAGGAGGAACAATTTACATAGAATGTGAAACCTGTGGCGGAAATGTAAAAATCACGGTTACTGATACAGGCTGCGGAATTGAAGATATTGAAAAAGCTATGACACCGCTGTTTACCACAAATCCGGACGGTGAACGGTCCGGCATGGGATTTACGGTTATGGAAACCTTTATGGATAAAATTGAGGTAAAATCCTTGCCCGAAGTGGGAACAAGCGTTACAATGCATAAAGCCATTGCGGCGGCTCAGGCCGGTGAAAAATGTGGATAATAACGAACTGATAAGACGTATTCATGAAAATGACGAAACCGCACTTGAAATGCTGATAACACAGAACGAAAAGCTCATATGGAGCATTGTACACAGATTCAGAGGCAGATATGAAACCGAAGATTTGTTTCAGATAGGATGCATCGGCATGATAAAAGCCGCAAGGCGGTTTGATTTGTCGCTGGGACTTATGTTTTCAACCTATGCTGTGCCGGTGGTAATGGGCGAAATCCAAAAGTTTTTGCGTGACGACGGAATTGTAAAGGTCAGCCGCAGTATCAGAAGCAACGCACTTAAAATTGCGGCTGCTTCAGAAAAATATGTTCAGCAAAACAGCGTTCAGCCATCTGTTTCGGTGCTTTGCGAACTGACAGGGCTTGACAGAGAGGACGTGATTGAAGCAGTTTCGGCGTGCACAAAACCGCTGTCGATTTATTCATCGGACGAAAACGAGCGAAGCCTTGTTGATACAATCCCTGCCTGCGGCAGTTTTGACGAAGAAATTGCTGATATAATGTCGGTTAAAGCGGCAGCAAAAACTCTTTCGGAAAGAGAACAGAAGCTGATAAATCTGCGGTATTTTAAAAATAAAACCCAGCAGGAAACAGCCACAGAACTGTCGCTTTCTCAGGCACAGGTTTCACGTATAGAAAAAGCCGCACTTGAAAAAATGCGGGCACAGCTGGTGTGAGTGGTGGTTTAGATATTTTCACTCTTTCCGGGTTGCTTCGCAACAAACCGTTTTGCTACGGCTTGGTCACACATGGCTTTAACGGGCGGACGTCTACATCCGCCCGTTAAATGGTAAATCCCGTAGGGAACGGTTCATAACCGTTCCGTCTTC
This sequence comes from Clostridia bacterium, assembly GCA_045580815.1. GTDB lineage: Bacteria > Bacillota > Clostridia > RUG12999 > RUG12999 > JAZNOL01. The sequence goes on from JAZNOL010000100.1 coordinate 14,551, forward strand.
TTTGAACAACACAAACCCGTAGTGGGGGATTGTCGGTAAAATCTTAGTTTTTACTGTGCAATGCATTTATAATGTCTTTTTCCGTTATATTACATTCATCAAACTCGTGTAAATTAATTGTTTGTTTCTTCCTTTTAAGTGCATAATCATATGTTTTGAACGCTCCTCCGGTAACATTGGTGATATAACCTACGACAACATCAGAATTATCTACCATCCACATATTTCTTTTAATTATCGCCGCACGTTTTGGCACCGTTTCTATTGGCGGATATACAGAACCGTCATACAAATTTGTACTTACTTCTTTATCCATATACGGAATAACCAGTGTAGAAATAACGTAAGGGTAGTTTTCTTTTATTGCTTTTACTGTTTCTGCAACAAGAATATCAAAATTACCGTATCCTCCCGAAAGAAACTCTGTAACTCCTTCATTTGCAAGGAAAATTACCGTTTTTAACAAATTTTCTTGTATGGTTTTGTTTCTTATCATTGTACTGCTCCCACAAAAACAACAGGTTTTTCTCATATAGCAAATCACCTCATCACTATTATACACTTTTTCATTATATAATGCAATAGTCTATATGTATTTTTATCTTATGTATTAATATAATATTATTACATTAATTATGAGGTGATAATTTGGTAAAGCTAAACGCACTGGCACTTCTTGAGAAAAAAGGCAAAACAAAGTACTGGCTATACAAACAGCTTGGCATGAGTTATCAGAACTTTTCAAAAATGATAAATAACGAAACAAAATCTATTCAATATGAAAATATAGACGCTATGTGTCAGATATTTGAATGTACACCAAATGAACTGTTTATTTTTACTGATGACCTATAATTTTAAAATTCAAAGGTGCGTTGCAGTAAGTAATTTTATAAAGAAAAATACAAAAAAAGACTCCGCATAAAATTTCTTTTACACAAAGCCTTTTCTTGTGAATACGGTTTCGGCAAAGATTACCCTTGCGTTCCGGATTCTGTTTTGTCCGCATAATAACCGGATAACGCATGCTATAACCTTTTGCAAACCACAAATATGTTATAACGGCATAAGCCGGATATTATTTTTTTGGACAGCTTATTTCCGACTTCTTTTTATTCCGCCGGAAATGTCACAAAGAGCACTTGACAGCTCAGTTTGAAATTGTCCAGTTACAGCCACATCACCGAGTGATGCTATTCCTACAAGTTTTCCGTTTTCAACAACCGGTATTCGTCTTACTTTACATATACCCATCTCTTCTGTAACGTGAGCAACATCTGCTTCGGGTGCGGTTGTGGCAATATCTCTTGTCATAATATCCGAAATTTTTGTAAAAATCGGATTTTTGCCTGCCGCCGCAAGCCGCAGTACCATGTCCCTGTCAGTAATAATGCCGGTAAGCTTGTTATCGTCATTTACGATAGGAACACAACCAATGTCGTGCTTCTTCATGATTTTCGCCACTGTGTCAGCGGTGTCATTTTCGTGTGCACTGACAACCGTCCGTGACATAATTTCTTTGATTTTCACGAAAATCATCCTTTATATTAAACCCAAAGGGCAATATATGCGGCGGATTTCCTCCGCCAATACATATATTGCCCTGCTTAAAATTTTATATTCGTAAAATTTTAAAAAATATCTTTTTTATTTTTTATATGTCTGTAAATTAAAATTCCGATTGACATCATTATACAAAACAGTAAGAATAACGGAACAAGCCATGGGTTTGCACTGTTTTCATCGCTGGATTTCATTTCCGTCCATTTATTTTGCATAAGCTCGTTTGTCTCATCCGAAAGATTTGTGTAGATTTCGGTTTTTTCATCAAGATACACGTCATCAAGATATGATATACCGTCGCTTTTGACTTCGTCGTCCAACATTTCAAATGCTGCATCGTTTGGAGTTGAGTATCCGATATAGCTTGTTGTTGCATATGCAATATCCGGCTCGCACATAAAGTTAATATACATTTCGGCTGCTGTTTTTTGCTTTGCACCTTTAGGAATACACATAGCATCTACAAACAGGTTGGTGCCGCTTTCGGGTATAACAAATCCCAAATGATCGTATTCATCCATGAGAGTAACTGCGTCACCGGCATAATACGGTGCCAATGCGGCTTCGCCGGCACCCATTTTGTCAAAAATTTCATCCATTACGTATGCCTGAACAAGGCTTTTTTGCTCTTTAAGCTTTTCGGATGCTTTTTCGATTTCTTCGGGATTTTCAGTATTGAGCGAATACCCAAGAAGCAGTTCTGCCAAAGCAAATGCATCGCGAGGATTGTCAAACATTAAAATCTGATCTTTATAATTTTTGTCCCACAGAATTTCCCAACCGAAATTGTCATCAGGCACAGCTGTGGTATCGTAAATTATACCAATAGTGCCCCATGTGTATGGTACGGAATATTCATTTTTTGGATCGTATCCGGGATTAACAAAAGTATCGGTTATATGTTTGAAATTAGGTATATTTTCAAAATTAAGCTTTTGAATCATATCCTCTTTTATCATACGTGAAATCATGTAATCCGAGGGGATAATAACATCGTACGATGCTCCGCCGCCTTTAAGCTTTGCATAAAGCTCTTCGTTTGTTGCGTATGTGCTGTAATTTACTTTTATTCCGGTAAGGGCTGTAAATTCGCGGTTTACATCAAGCCCGTCATCACTTCCGTCAGCAATATATTCGCCCCAGTTGTAAACATTTATGGAGATATTCTGACCTTTAAGCTGTGTGTAATAAGCCTCGTCGGAAACAGTTAAAGTCTGCACTTCGGTTTCGTCCTCTTCGCTGACGGTTGAGCATGAGGTCAGGCATAGGCATAGGCAAAGCAGGCAGGTCAAAAGGAGAGAAAGTTTTTTCATTTCGTAGCCTCCTTTTTTGAGGCTTTTGCTTCAATCATATTTTTTGAAATAAGCACAATAACAACAATCACAAATATAATTGTAGAAAGTGCGTTTATTTCGGGGCTGACCTTGCGGCGTGTCATTGAATAAATGGTAATGGGCAAGGTCTGGCTTGTGGCACTGCTTGTAAAATAACTGATTATAAAATCGTCAAGCGAAAATGTAAAGCTCATTAAAAATCCTGAAAGCACACCGGGCATAATTTCCGGAAGAACAACCTTGAAAAAGGCTTTTACCGGACTGCAACCCAAATCCTGTGCCGCTTCGTAAATGTGAGGGTTCATCTGCCTGAATTTCGGCATAACGTTGAGTATAACGTACGGAACGTTAAAGGTTATGTGGGCAATAAGAAGTGTCACAAACCCAAATTCAAAATTCATGCGTGCCGCAAAAAACACAAACAAAAGCATCAGCGAAACACCGGTAACAATCTCCGGGTTGATAATCGGCAGATTTGTCACCTGCAAAATTGCGTTTCGAACAGGTTTTTTCATGGCATAGATGCCAATTGCCGCAACCGTTCCGAGGATTGTTGCCAGCACCGCCGCCGCAACAGCAACCATCAATGTGTTGCGAAGGGAGGTCATAATCAGGTCGTTCTGAAATAGTTTTATATACCAGTCAAATGTAAATCCCGAAAATACCGAGCGGCTTTTTGTTTCGTTGAACGAAAACACAATAAGCACAAATATGGGGAGATACAGAAACAAAAGCACCAGCCCGACATAAAGTTTTGAAAGCTTTTTCATATATTCCCCTCCTTACATAAGAACACGGTCATCATCGGCATCAAACTGGTTGACAATAGTCATTATAAGTAGAATAATAACCATCAGAACCAGCGAAATTCCAGCACCAAGATGCGGATTGTAGGATGTGCCTAAAAACTGCATTTCAATAAGGTCGCCGATAAGTAGGTTTCCGCCGCCGCCCAGCATTCTTGAAATAATAAATGTACTGATTGCCGGCACAAAAACCATGGTAATTCCGCTCATCATTCCGGGCAGACTAAGGGGCAGAACAATTTTAAAGGTTGTTTTAAAACTGTTGCAACCTAAATCCGCCGCCGCTTCAAGAAGTGAATTGTCAATTTTAACCATTACTGAATAAAGCGGAAGAATCATATAGGGCAGATAGTTGTAAACCATTCCCAGCACAACTGCACCCTGTGTGTTAAGCATGTTAAACGGTCCTATTCCGAAAAGACCGAAAAATTTGTTTATAATTCCGTTGTTGCCAAGCAGAGTCATCCATGCGTATGTTCGCAGAAGAAAGTTCATCCACATGGGTAACATCACAATCATAAGCATCGTTCCGCGGACATTTTTCTTCATTCGCGCCAGAATAAACGCAAGAGGATACGCAATAACAAGGCACACAACCGTTGCAATTGCGGCAAGCCATATAGAACGCACAAAAATGTTTGTGTACTGGGCAACGTTTGAAACGTATTCAAGTGTAAATTTGCCGTTTGGGTCGGTGAATGCAAAATAAGCAACCATCAGAAGCGGCACAACAATAAAAACAGCCATCCATATAAGATACGGTGCTGCAAGAAGTTTTCTTTTCATACGCAGCCTCCCGTCAGTCAGCCATTTTATGCATAATGTGAATATCATCGGGCGTAAATCCGAGACCAACGGTTGAGCCTACAATTGCCGCTTTTGTGGAATGAATAAGCCAGCTGAAATCGTATGCTTCAACAACCATTTCATAATGCACACCCTTGAATGTAACAGTTTTTACAACACCTGTGATTTCTGCATCGTCAGGGGAAATAATGGTAATATCCTCAGGACGGATAACAACGTCAACGGGTTTTTCTTTTCCAAAACCGCTGTCAACGCATTTGAACTTGCTGCCGCTGAACTCAACAAGAAAATCCTCGTGCATAATACCCGGCAGAATGTTGCTTTCGCCGATAAAATCGGCAACAAAAGCGTTATTAGGCTCGTTGTAAATATCGACAGGGCTGCCTTTTTGCAAAATTTTGCCGTCTTTCATTACAACAACCGTGTCGCTCATTGTGAGGGCTTCTTCCTGGTCGTGTGTAACGTAAACAAAAGTGATTTCAAGGCTCTGCTGAATACGTTTGAGCTCAATCTGCATTTCTTTGCGCAGTTTTAAGTCAAGTGCACCCAGCGGCTCGTCCAGAAGAAGAACCTTCGGACGGTTAACAAGTGCCCTTGCAATGGCAACACGCTGCTGCTGACCGCCTGACAGACGGTGCACGGAGCGTTTTTCAAAACCGGCAAGGTTAACAAGAGAAAGCATTTCGGAAACACGGCTGCGGATTTCCTTGTCGGGAAGCTTTGCAACCTTTAACCCGAAAGCTATGTTTTCATAAACATTTAAATGAGGAAACAATGCATATCGCTGAAAAACAGTGTTGACGTTTCGTTTGTGAGGCGGAACATCGTTAATACGTTTTCCTTCAAAATAAACATCTCCGCTTGTGGGCTGCAAAAAACCGCCAATTATCCGGAGTGTAGTGGTTTTTCCGCAACCGCTGGGGCCGAGAAGTGTGAAGAACTGATTTTTGTCAATGTCAAGATTGATAGAGTCAAGAATTGTTTCACCGTCGTCAAAAACCTTTGTAAGGTTTTCAAGACGTATAAAATCTTTAACATCTGCCATTTATATCACTGCCTTTCATGTAGGTTTTGCTGTTTGAATGCGGTTTGTTTTTTCAGATAACAAACCATATTATATAATATATTGTTTTTGCCCTTGTGTCAATAGGAAAATACAAATTTCGTCAATTTTCATAAAAATACGGTTTTTTTGCGTTTTTTTATGAAAAATTTTAAGTGTTTTTGCATAAAAATTTCTACCAAAAGCCTTGCAACCAAAGGGATTGCAGCGGTTTTTCACAAGGTGACAGTTTTGTTTAATCAAAAGTTTAATTAACTTCTATTTTTGACGAAAAATCATGCTGATAACGGGCTTTTTTAAAACCGTTGTTTTTATCCGTAAAAAGTGCTCGTATTTTGTCAGATTGCACTAATTTTGTGTTGTAAATGTTATGTATTTAAGTTTTATGTATCTTGACATCAGATGTTTTGGTGTGTTATAATAATTTCAGTATGAATTGATAAGAAAATTATGTAAAATTCTCTTTGATGACACTGATAAACAAAGGAAGTAAATGTTATGAGAAATAAGATAATAGAAACAATAGAACAAAAGAAAATCATTACAATAGTGAGGGGTATAGAGTCAGATAAACTTATTCCTCTTGCAGAGGCAATGTATGATGGCGGAATACGCTTGCTTGAAATAACATATAGTGCTGACGGAAGCACAAGCGACGAAAAAACCGCAAAAAATATTGAAATGCTTTCAAAACACTTTGAGGGCAGAATGCTCATTGGGGCAGGAACAGTCATAACAGAGAAGCAGGTTGAACTTACAGAAAAAGCAGGTGGAAAATTTATAATTTCGCCTGATACTTATGAAAATGTTATAAAGAAAACCCGCGAGCTTGATATGGTTTCAATGCCGGGAGCCCTCACTCCGAGCGAAATACAAAAAGCACACAGATGTGGGGCAGACTTTGTTAAAATGTTTCCGATAACCAATATGGGGATTGAATATGTAAAGGCTGTTAAGGCACCTCTTTCCCATATAAAGCTTTTGGCAGTGGGCGGAATAAATGAAAATAATATGGCAGACTATTTAAAAGCAGGTGTCTGCGGCTTTGGCGTAGGCTCGAATATTGTAAATAAAAAGATGGTTGATGCCGGTAATTATGCTACAATAACCGAACTTGCAAAAAAATACACAAAGGTGATTGAAGAATGGGTACATATATAACAATTGACGGAGGAACAACAAGCACAAGAGTAAACCTTTTAAAAAACAAAGAAATTGTTGATACAGTCAGGTTGAATATTGGAGCAAGAGCAGCAATCGGAAATCGTGAAAAATATGTATGTGAAATAAAAAATGCAATTGATGAGATTATCATGCGAAATAAGACATCGGGTATTGAACGTATTCTGGCATCGGGAATGATTACGAGTGAATTTGGACTTTGCAGTCTGCCGCACATAAAAACTCCGGCGGGGATTGACGAACTTCACGAGTCTATGTATGAAACAACCATAAATGAGATTTCAGACATCCCGTTTGTCTTTATGCGAGGTGTAAAACTTGATGGGAATGACATAGATAGCTGTGACATGATGCGTGGTGAAGAAACGGAGATTATGGGCATAATGCAGGAAAAATATGGAGAGTGCATTTATGTTCTTCCCGGATCACACTCAAAAATAATCAGTATCAACAATCAAGGAAAAATCGTTTCGTTTTCTACTATGCTGACAGGAGAAATGATTGCATCCTTGTCGCAAAATACAATTTTAAAGGATGCAGTTGATTTAAGCGTTGACACAATACACAAAGAATATCTTTTAAAAGGATATGAATATGCAAAATCAGCCGGCATAAACAAAGCACTGTTTAAGGTGAGAATTCTGAAAAATATCTTTGGTCGATCTGAAGAAGAAGTTTATAGTTTTTTCATGGGAATCGTTCTTTGTGATGAGATATTAAACATCATAAAAGAGAACGCCGACACTGTTGTTTTAGGTGGTAAAGAACAGATTAAAAAAGCTATGGCACTTATTTTGAAAGAAAAGACAAACAAAAATATTATAGAACTTGATGAAAAAACAGTTGACTATTCAACATCTGTTGGTATGATAAAAATATATGAGCATACAACCAAATGATTTTATATCCTAATTTGATGTGAACATATAAAGATTTCATCTTAACAGATGAAATTGATGAATAATGAAGTCGCTACGCTGATGAATATTGAATAATGAAAAATTAAGGAACAAATGCTTCGCATTTGAATTAAAAAGAAAATCGCAAAGCGATTTTCCACCACAATTATTCATCATTCATTATTAATTATTCATTTTGTATGTGGCATCTATTTTATACAGTCTTTATATAAGGATTGTCGAATGTTGTC
>JAZNOL010000101.1:0-2421 GCA_045580815.1 Clostridia bacterium
CTTGGCTCACAGAACGACATGGCTACGATCCGACTTCTCATCGTCGCACGCTGTCAGAAAAAGAATCGGTACGGTGCTGTACATACTGCGCACCTTTCGGCAAAGGTCGAGTCCGTTGCCGTCAGGGAGCATTATATCAAATATCATCAGGTCAAAATGACCGTTTATCTGTTCGTTTGCTTTTGCAAAGGTTTCCGCTACCGTAACATTGTAACCCTGCCCTGTAAGCATTTCGCAAAGCCCCTCACGCAAAAACACATCATCTTCAACAAGCAAAATTCTGCTGCTCAAATTTTCACCACCATAAATCAAGTGAAAACAGTATAGCACTTATCGCAAAAGAATTCAACTTTGAATGTTTTATCAGCCTTGCAACGAGTTAAATTAATTCTTGCCGAATTTTAAGAACGCTTTTTTGAAAGCACCGATTTTGCGTGAAGATGTGTAAACCGAATATTCATCCTCTCCGTATTTCACCTTCACAAAATCTTTCGTAATCTCATCAACATAATTGAGATTAACAATAAAGCTGTGATGCGGTTGAGCAAAGACTTTTAGGTCGAGAATGCCTTTCCAATGGTCAAAGCGATAATTGGTTTCAATTTTTCTGTCGGTCAAATACAGCACGGATTTTCTGTCTTCGATTGCTATGTAAAGAATTTCGTGCGGATAAATCCTGCAAACATCCTTATCGCTTGTTTGCACTGGAATTCCGGAATTGCAGCAATGCTTTTTACAAGTGCTTTCTTCACCGGTAAAATCTATACAAATCCTGTCACAACCGCAACACTCAAGCAGATTATATGCAATTTCATTTTGCTCCATAAATTCAATCAGCTTTGCTTTGGTCTCTTCCTTTTGAGCCGTGTTGCATATTAATGCATCCATAAAAATACCGTCCTTATTCAAAATATATAAATTTGACCTTTTTATATAAATGACAAAAGCGGCAAAAAAGTTACACACAATCTTCTGTTTTTCTTATCTTCTCTGCTTTCGACAAATACTGCCTTATGTAATTGTGCAATATCACTATGCAAAAACAAACGAAAAGCTCATAAAAGTCTTAGTCGGTTCGCCTTTGGCGACGCTTCGTTTTTGACGCAAGTATTGCTTGACGCTAATCAAGTATTTTGTGCTTGGCTTTTCGGAAAAATTGCTATATAATTTGTTTATAGATTCAATTTAAAATTGCTGATTCAAAACAAGGCACAAAAAGGAGGTAACTTATGAAAATTGTGCAGTACGGCGATTGGAAAATTGCTGTTGATATTGATAAAACAATGCAGTATTATGACAGATACGAAAAAACAGATAATCAGGCGAACAGAAATTTCGCTGAATACTGCAGAAACTTATCCGCAGACGAGAAGGCGTTTTTCGATGCGTTTGGAATTGACCCTGTCTGTTGTGAAATCAGCCATTGCGGTGCGGACAAGAAGGGTAATTTCCCCTGCGGCGGTTACTATTTTATCTGCGGAAAATATCTGGAACATCCTCCCGAAAACCTGATAACCGTTGAAGAGCTTGCGGCAAAGAATTTCATAGATGACCGTCCTGACCCGAGAATATATCTGGATTTGTTTCAGTTCGATTTTCAATGCGAAGATTACGAAATCAACGGTATTCCCGAAGATATGCCGGAGGGGTTTATTTGCATTAATTTCTGGTGTGAAGAGATGAAATGGTTATTGTCTGAAAAACCGGAAGTAATGATGTACGAGCCTCCTCGATTTTGGGAAATACATAAAAAAATCAAGCAGCGTATTGATGCCCGAAAAATGCAAATTGCGGATTTGGAAGAAACAAAAGCCGAGTTTGAAAGCTTTTTTGAAAAAGAAAGCATCAAGGCTGAACCGCTAAGCAAGAAAGAAATTAAAGCGCACAAAAAAGAATGGATAAACCGCTTTTCGCCTGCTGACGCCGACATTAAAAATATTGAAAAGCTTTGCTTGAAATCCCGAAAGTACAACACTTATCTTTGGCACATTTTCAGCTTTGAATTTCTGAATTGCGTAACCAACGAAGAAGCTGAAAAACTGTTTGATCTGGAAAATAAAAACGCCTGTGTGATTGTAAATAACATTGATAATATTGCTTACAGGTTAGAAAACGCCCAAAGCCTTACGGCACAAATGTTAAAACAATTTGTTGATGTGACAATAACTGCTGCGGATTTTTCTTGGACTTATTCGGAAACACACGAAGGAATGTGCGGCCCGTATTTTTACAAAAAATAAAAACAGAGCAGTCTCACTTTTTTGTGAAGCTGCTCTGTTTTGTTATTTCTTATTTATTCTTTATTATTTCTTCTTTATCACTTGATATAGTTTATCGGGTTGACGGTATTGCCGTTTACGATAACCTCGAAGTGGAGGTGGGCACCCGAACTGTTGCCCGTATTACCGACACGGCCTATGG
>JAZNOL010000102.1:0-4742 GCA_045580815.1 Clostridia bacterium
TCCGATCATGTTTTTGCGATAATTTTTTGGAGAAGCTTTGTAATATTTTTTAAAAGTTCTTGAAAAAAGTGCGTGGTCGCTGTATCCTATGCGTTCCATGATTTCAGAAATCGGCATATTTGTGTTTGCAAGCTTTGACCAAGCGTAATACATACGTTTTGCGGTGACGTAATTCATGGGGGTTGTGCCGGTTAATTTTTTAAACTGCCTTATAAAATGTGTAGGATGAAGATGAGCCATCTTACTGATTTCTTCAAGTGTGAAGCGATGGTTTAAATTGTTGTCAATATATTGAATTATATTTTCAATGTTGTATATTTTGCTCTCTGTTATCCGTGCATCCGATTCTTCAAGAAAATATGTAACAAGCTCGATGATTGCGGCATTTTGCCTGTAAGTTGCATATAAAGACGAGCGACTGCCATGCTCAAGTGCTTTTAACATAAGTTTTTCTGCCTTTTTAGGGTCAGATGGCTTTATAACACAAGGAAATTCAAAAAGTGAAAAAATGTTTTTGCCGGCAGTTTCAAACTGAAATGATACCCACAGATGTCTGCTATCAGGGTCAGGGGTGGCGTGAGCCGAATGATGTATGCCGGCAGGAACAATCAGCATTTCACCCGGTTGCAAGGTGTGAGCAAAATTATACGGCGGTTCGGGCTCCTCAAAAACAAATTTGAAAGAGCCACTTATTAAAAAATATATTTTGTTTGTAGTGTCAAAAATATGTACAATGTCTGTTGTCGCATTAAATCCGATGTCCTGCCCGCTAAAGTATTTTATTTTGGTATCCGATACAAATTTTTCAACATCCATGAATATATTTCCTCCTATACATCCAAAAAGTTTATTACAAACAAAACCACGCTAATTTTGACTGTTTACATTTTATTATACATGTGATAGAATATATTTGTCAAGAGTTTTTGTGAAAATTGTTTGTTTTTTTAGGGTATTGACTAAAAAAGTTATACTAAGTCACAAAAATTGCTGATGGCTAAATATGTAGGGTAAATATACCGGGGTAAAAGCCCTTTAAAAGGAGGGCATTAAGGCTCCCTTGTGTAAAGGGAGCTGTCAGCGAAGCTGACTGAGGGATTGTAAATTGAATGAATATATAAATATTTATTGAAACTCCCCCAAATTATCCCGAAAATTACATTAGCACAATTAACAAAAATCCTTAAATCAAAACGGAGGTTGATTTTTATGAAAATCTTAAAAAGCATGATGATTTGTCTGGCAATGATGCTTGTTTTGAGCGTTGTTCCGGCGTATGCCGAAGAAACGGCTGCGGTAAGTTTAATCGGCGATATTGTGTTTAAAAACGCAACCGGCGACGAAAACAAAATTGAAACAACAACCGGTGAGGTGTCGTTTTCTTTTGTTCCGGCAGAGGGCGTGACGGCTCGCAGAGTGTTTACAGCGGTTGTGCTTAAATATTCTGTTACAGCGGAGGATTTCTTTGCTTCCGATGATATTGGCAAAATTGCAACAATTGCACAGGCAAAGCTGGCAGACGGCGAGGTTACTTTTAATGTAAATCTGTTTAATGAGCCTACCGGCAAGCATACGGTTATAGTGTCTTATGCCGAGGCGGTTGAAAAAGAAACATATAAAACAGCAGATTTCAAATATGTCAACCCCAACAAAATTGACGATAAATCAAAAACTGTAGTACAAAACATTAATATTGCAATCGGTGCACAGTCTTCCACATCTATTGAAACAATTTTTAAAACAGCAGATGATGTTAAAGCATTTTCCGAGCTTAACGGTGACAGAATTCTTGCGGCAAACGACGATGCAATAGAAAAAGCGGCAAAGGTTATTGCAGCGGCAAAAAAATTTGAAGCCGATGACGGAAGTATTACATACAATGAGATTGAAAAATTCTGTGCGGCAGTTAACGAGGCTTTTGCTTATGCAGAGCTTGGCTGTGCAAAAACCGGTGCAGAAGTAAAAAGTGCCGTGGAATTTTATAATGATGCATATTACGGTTTAGACCTTAAAAACGAAGTTTTCAAAGCAAACAGCGACAAGGTGTACGGATATATGGCAGGCAATGGTGCCGCTGATAAAGATGGCGCAAAGGATGCGTTTATGTACGGTGTTATCCGCACAGACATTGAAAACACAAACTATAGCGACATTTATGATAAAGTAGGCGGTTATCTTGTAAACTTAAGTGGTGTTGACACCGATAAGTTTGAAGATATTGACGATACGGATGCTTTCGGAAGACATCTGCTCAATAATATAGAAAATGCAAAATCACTTGATGATATTGCAGACCTTATTGATGAATACGAAGAAACCTCCGGCGGCGGTGGTTTCGGCGGTGGAGGCAGCTCCGGTGGAGGCGGATTTTCCGGCGGCGGAATTTCAGCTCCCATCTCAAACATCAGCGTAGGCACCGAGATTGTTGCAGACGCTAAAAAGCCTGCCGAAAAAGCAGCACTGTTTTCAGACCTTCCCGCAAGCCATTGGGCATATGCGTCGGTTGAGTATATGCTCGGCAAAGGTGCAGTAGGAGGCTATGAGGACGGCACATTCGTTCCCTCCGGTAGTGTTACCCGTGCGGAATTTGTAAAAATGGCTGTTAAGCTTTTCGGCATAACACTTGCCGAAGATTCAGAAGCTCCCACGTTTGATGATGTAAGCGAAACCGACTGGTTTTATGCAGATGTTACAGCGGCAGCAGCAAGCGGTCTTGTAATGGGAAGCGGCAACTCCTTTAACCCTAACGCAAAAATCACACGTCAGGAAATTGCGGTTATTTTAAACAGATATATTGAAAACACAGGCAAAAATCCTGCAAAGGTTAATGCTCCCGTAGTGTTTACAGACGGCGACAGCATTGCAAACTGGGCGTTTGAAAGTGTTGTTACATTGCAGCAGATTGGCATTGTAGGAGGCTTTGAAGACGGCACATTTGCACCGTCAAACGGTGCAACAAGAGCTGAGGCGGCAACAATGCTTTACAGACTCGATACTGCAAAAGAAGCTGAAATTCAGGAGGTTGCAGAAACAAATGAAGAATAAAATCCTTTCACTTTTACTTATACTTACAATGATTTCTTCTGTAAGCGTTTTTGCTCTTACAGAGGAAGAAAAACAGATTTTAAAAGACGAAACCGGTGTTGTTGAATCAATTGAAGAAACAAGCGTTAAAATCATGGAAAGCGACGTTATCCGTGATGTTGACAACAATATGCTTGGCCTTGACTGGGAGTTTCAGGAATTTTCCGATACAAACATCCTGGGCGGCGGCACAGAAATGACAAAGGAATATAAAGAAACAGCGGCAAAGCTGAAAGACACATTTTCTCTTGCCCGTGTTATGGGTGCACCGTCGTCATATTATTTTTACAGCGACAACGTAGGCCCTGTTGACAAAAGAAAATCCCGTAACTTAAACAAATATCTGTGGGACATCGGCTCACCTGCTTACGGCGGTTATGAAAAATCACGTCGTGCAAACTTTGGCCCGGCGGAATGGGTTAAAGCGGCTTATGAGATGAATCCCAACACAAGATTTATTGTTACTATCAACATTTTTACAGCAGACACAGAAGAAACACGCAGAACCGTTTCGTTCTTTAGAGGTCAGCCCGGCGAGCTTGTTATTGACGGTGTTGACTATGCACAGCTTCGTGTTGACAGCGGTATTCCCGAACCTGTTGAAATAGCAATGTACGAAATGGGCAACGAGGTTTGCTGGGCAGAGTTTGCAAACGCAAACCCCGATGACTATGTGCGTGTTATAAGAGAGCACATGGCAGTTATCCGTGAGCTTGACCCCGATGCAAAGTTTGCATACTGCGGTGCCATGATTCAGGACTGGTCAACAGGTCCCGAGGGTATGGACTGGAGATACTGGACATATGCGGTTTATCCCCAGATTGCAGACGAAATTGATTTTGTGACTTTTCACCCGTACCATTCGGGCACAGGTTTTGGAACATACAAAAAATATTTTGATATTATGACTTACGACCACGTTCAGTCAGGCGGCAAGGTTTGTCCCATGGTTTTCACCGAGTATGCCGATTGGCCGGCATATGTAAACGGCGAAACGGGATACGGCTTTTCGCAGGAGCCTATTGCTCTTGACGGTGCGCTTTCAAATGCAATGTTTTTAAACCGTATGTATATGCGTACCGACGTATGGGGTGCAACATACTTCCTTAACACAGAATACGACACCGGCTGCTGGGGTATTTATACAAAACGTGGCGGCAAACTGCGTGTTCACGGGCCCGGATATATGTTCAACATCTATTCTGACGTTATTGCAGGCGGCGGAAAAATTATAAACCATGAGGTTGAGGGAAGCTATCTTACAGACCCGGAAAATGACGAATGCAGATTTGGTCTGCTTGCTGTTAAACAGGGCAAAGATACGCTCAAACTTATTTTAGTTAACCGTTCACCCTACGTTAAACATAACGTTAAATTTGAATTTGAAAATAATTATACTCTTACAGAAGAAACTGTTTTCACGGCACCAAACATCAACAGCTATGTTGTTTCGGATGCTACCGAAAACATCTTTACAACTACAACAACCGAGAAAAACGAAGCAAACTTCAGCAGTTATGAAATGCCCAACAAATCAATGGTTGTGCTGACACTTAAATCAGACAAGCCCTATGACGATATGCAGGTTGAAGGCGAAACAACCGAGGGCGAAGACGAAGTTTTGGCAGAAACAGGATTTTCCGATATGGACGGTCACT
>JAZNOL010000103.1:0-14664 GCA_045580815.1 Clostridia bacterium
CGGGGACACCGCATCGTTATCTATAATATGAATTTCACCGATGCCGCTGCGAACCAATGCTTCTGCCGCATATCCGCCCACGCCGCCGATGCCGAAAACCGCAACCTTTGCGTTTTCAAGCTTTTGCATGGCTTCCTCGCCAAGCAGCATTCCGGTTCTTGAAAAAATACGTTTCATTTGTATGCTCCTGTTCAATTATTTTAAATTAATGTCACTAGCTGTTTTTCTTCAAGCATATCATCTGTCTGATACACGTTCATTTTGTGGGTTATACCAAAAATAATTATACTGTCACGTTTATCTCTTGCATCCAACACTGCAAATTTTGATATCCTAAGCAACAGCTGAGTTTCTTCAAGTGACAGGTTCATGCCAAATGCTATAGAAATCAGAATGTCCCGTGACGGCTTTCTCTCACCGCTAAATATTTTATATACATATTCCCCAACGCCAGACTCTTTGACTATGTCTGATATATACAAATTTTTTATTTTTGCCATGTCGTTAAGATATTCTGAAAATGTTTGAGTTATAAGCTTATTCTCATGAGTTTTAAAAAAAGCTTCAATATCCGATGCGTTTTTTAAATCCTGCAATAACTCCTCTGTAATTGTTTTCATTGACAAGCCTCCACACTTTTGTTATAATCTATTATATACCATATTAACGAAATATGCAAGAGGGTGTTGAAAAATGTTTGACCCAAGCCTGACAAAAGAGATTAAAATCATTGGCAAAAGTGACAGACAGACAATTTCACTTGTTGAGCACGCAGACGGCAAAATTTACTTAAAACGTACAATAAACAGTGATAAACGCGAAATATACAAAACTCTTCAAAAAGCAAAAAATCCGTCAATTCCGCAAATATATTATATTGGCTTTGACGGTGCAACAACAGTTTATGAGCAGTATATTGACGGCATTTCTTTGACGAATTTTATTGACTGCGGCAATATTTTTACAAAAAAACAGATACTTTTTATAGCAAAACAAATTTTATCTGCACTTCGTGAGCTTCATGAGCTGCAAATAATACACAGAGATATAAAACCCGACAACATTCTCATTGACAAATCAAACCACGTATGGCTTATAGATTACGATATTGCTCGTATATACCGCAATGCTGTACGCAAAGATACAGAAATAAACGGTACCTTCGGATATGCACCCATAGAGCAGTACGGTATGCTTCCGACAGATTTTAAAACCGACATATACTCTTTTGGCGCAACATTAAAAACACTTCTTGACCATTCAAAAACAAAAGGATATTTATGCAAAATAGCAGAAAAATGCAAACGGCTTGACCCGTCACAGCGTTACAGTAGTGTGGATGAAGTAATAAAATCCATCTCTGTTCAATCAATAAAATATCCTTTGGCAACCGTATCAGTATTAGTTATTTTGGCAATTGCTGTTATCTTATTTATGCCCACAAAATCCCGTACACCTCAGACTACACACCATAATATCACAAACACCGCCGAAAACAATTCTGCCACAGAATCAAGCAAGCAAAAGCCGGCGGAGGCTCAGTCTGCCGAAAGCGTTACTTCTCCCTCTGACAGTAATTATTCCAACAGACAGCCGGATGTTAAATTGCCAAGCGAACCGGCAAACATGGCAACATCGGATTTTGACGGTGATTTCTACGGATTTGATTTTGGTGTTTCTGAAGCAAAATATCGCGAATACTCTACATTTTCAAATGCGTGCATTTTCACAACCGATGTGCCGTGGGAACATTTATTTTTTATTGATGACATGAATAAAAAAGGACAAATCAAGCTTGGAACAAACAATACTGTTATAGACGCAGATATAACGTTAAACAACGGTGAACTTACTGTAAACTTAAACGATGATAATGGGCATAGCTTTAGCCGACAGTTTAAGTACATTGACAGTTACGAATACACCCAATCCTACACAAAAAGCCTACGAAAAAATGCTGATTTTATCTGTTACGACTATGACGGTGACGGTGGAAAGGAATTGCTTATTGGGCTGAATGAAGGTACCATGATCGGTGACGATGCAGAGTTTTTAAACTTTTTTAATTACTGCATCGGGTGGTGTGTCAAATACGATGAAAACAACGGATTTAAACTGTGCGACGGCGAGATGTTTTCAAAAGATTATTCTTTTTGGATTAACAGTAAAATCAACAAAGTAAATGTACCCTGGGAAGATTTTAGCGATGTTACTGGTTATGTTCTGGAAGACAACCAGATTAAAGGTATTTATTAAAAATTAGACAATTTGTCCAAGACTTTTAATGTAATTGGTGGTATAATTACATTAAAAGTCTTTTTTTGTATTTTTATGGAGGTTTATCATGCTGTTTGAACTTAAAAATTTCTTTTTAGGCAAATCTGAAATAATATGCTATAATTCTGACACACAAATAATTTTAAAATTTAAAGAAATCCGTGCCGAGTACCCGTTTTTATTCTGCAAGGATGAAAAACACCAATATATTATCAACGGTGAAACCGGAGAAATAATTTATAAAAAAGAATATACCGCTTACAGCGAATCGTATTTTTGTTATTGCGGCAATACAGACAACGGATTTGCCTTTTTCGATGCAAAATACAGTACATATTTATACCCCGAAAAAACAGGCTACAAATGTCACGACAAAATTTTTATCTCTCCTGTTGTTATAAACAAAAGAAACGTTGCAAATATAACAGAAGACGAAGCCGGCATCGGAGTTATTGATGCCTATGGCAACAATATTTTTGAAAATCTTTATGATTCTGTAGCTATGGAACTGAAAATAACCGTTTTAAACGGAAATATAAAAACAGAAAAAACAATCCCTGTTTTACAGCATACAACCGAAAACAGGGACACTTCCAAACAATAAATTTACCGTTTATTATTTTTCGTTTAAATGCTCAAGTGCAAATTCACAGCACTGAATTACAAGCTGATTAAACGAAATACCTTTTTCACTGGCAATTTTGCTTATTTGCTCAATCAATTCATCGGGCATTCTTACTGTGCGGTTTGAGCTTGTTGGCTTTTTTATAATAAAATCCATTTTAACACCTCCGTATAGTAATATTTTAACCGATTTTAACAATTAAAGCTATAGTCAAAAAAATATTCATAAATTAAATTAAAAAATAGTTGCAATTTGTAAAATTGTGTGATATAATAGGTACTGCAAAATAAATTTATAAAAAGCAAGGAGTGAAAAAATATGATTCTTTGTCCGAAATGCAAGAAATTAATTGACGATGATTCTGTATATTGTCCATACTGTGCTACGGAATTTCGCACAGCTGGTAATTTTTTTAAAAAACAAGATGCTCGTGAAACACAGAAAAAAGCAAAATCAATAGTTACTGCATTGGCCGCTTTATTGATAGGTGTAATAGCATTAACATATGTAGTCGAGTCAGGATGGCTTGATTTTGACAAATCCACTTCTCACGAAAAAAATACAAATGTTGCGGCATCCAACAAATCTGCTTCTTCCAAAGCAAACACCAATGTTCGGGCTGTACCGGAACCGGTAAATCTTCCGGATGAATTATTTTTCATGAGCGACCTGGATCCGAAAAAGAACAATGACGGCACATACTCTTTCCGTGGTCGTTTTACATCATATAAATTTTCGCCGTACAGCAATACACCTACTTTGTATATTACCGCTGTCAACGGCAGAGAGTTCAGTACAGGAGATACAAGTCTGTATTATCAAATGTATATAAATAATTCCGGAGAATACAGTGTGGTGTTAAGTGACATATTGTATGCACCGGCCCAAATAAGAGGAATTATTTTTGAGTTTGTTTATGATAGAAACGGCAATTTTGTTACATTACGGCAGTGATGGTACCATAAAAAGCAACTCTACTTCCGTCTAAATAACGAACATTCTGCGGTTATTTTTCTTAATTAGCGTTATACCCTACATACACTGACATTAGTGCATTTTTTATAAACACAACATTTATTTTCATATTACCTTACAAACACAAGAAAAGGAGGTGTTTTTATGTTTTGCTCTAAATGTGGCACACAAAACGCAGATGACTCGGTGTTCTGCTTATATTGCGGATGTCGCATCAGCACTGCACCACTTGTTTCTGTAACAGCAGATTTGCCTGTGCCTGCACAAGAGGAGTCTGCAGATTATGACAACAGCTTAACTAAAAAACGCCTGCCACGTAATTTGACCTTGATTCTCGGGTCAATAGCCGCCGTACTGATATGTCTTACGGTATTTCTGGCATTTTACATAAACAGGTCTGACGGAATATCCGTCATAACAATGCGTAGCATTTTAAGGGATTGCGGATATCCCGAAAGTGCACTTAAAACTTTAAAAGTAGAACACGTAATTAAATTAAATCAATCAAATACGTCGTCCGACAACACAAAGCTTGCCTTAATCAGCACCAAAACAAATGAAAAAACCGTGTATGATATCAAGATAGTTGATACCGAAGAAAAAAAGGCTGTGGATGTAGAGTTTTCCTACGAGCCTCTTAATAAAGTTATGGTCGCATTGTTTGAAGGTGATAAAAACACAAATAAACAGAACGCTGAAAACATAGCCTCATATATTGATATGTACGGTGCATCCTGTTTTGACTATGATGACAATTGCATAAGCTATCTTCGGTTTGCAACCGGTAAAGATGGTTTTATTTCTACTGCCGTCGCTCAACGTACTATTACGGAAACTATGCAGCCGGCACATATACATTTGCCTGAAAATTTCACTGTTATTTTTGAAAAAGATAACGCCAATCCTATGTATTATGCTTCATTATCACTCGTTGAAACGTATAATTGGGAAGAAATTTTGCCGGAAAAATTATATTCAGATTGGAACTCAAATGCCGACAGCAGTGCACAAACGGCAATGTTGGAAAAATACGGAGAGGCATATGTAATGCAAGATATGTGGATAGCGGAAAATGTAAATTCACAAGCTGCCGGCACTTTTGACTCTAAAGAAACAATGAAAACTGTGTTAACTTCTCCAACAGGAAGCCATACCGCACAAGGCGACAACACGAATAAAGAGCCTATAAAAACAACAATTGTTTATAAAATTAATGATAGTTCAACATCACAAAAAAATATTAAGGACAATCTCATACGCACCGCTAAAAAGCAGGGATATTCAACAGCGGCGGTTATTTCAAAAAAAGGTGGAATACTTGAAGTTATAATTCCGGGAGAAAAAGATTTGGATACGGCAGCAGAAAAACTTAAAGACAGTATGCCGTTTACAATCACAAATGCAGAAACCGGGAAAGTAATACTTACAGAAAATGATTTAATAGAAAAAAAGTGGTATTGGACGATGCCGGTTGACAATAATCCGGATGATGAATGCAAAATTTTACTTAAACTGACAGACAGCGGATTTAAAAAACTTAAAAGTACAGCATCTGCTGATTCAAGCAACTCCAACTCAAAAGTCAACATAGTAGTCGGAGATGCATATCTGACAAAAAAAGCTCCTATACGAGAAATTTCTGACTATGATAAGGCACTTCTTATCGGCGGATTTAAGGAATCTATGTTTAAAAAAGATTCTGGTTTTCGAAATGCTTTGACTAATGCAATACGTAACACTATACCACTGGAGCTTGTGGAAATACGGTAAATTATTACTGCTTTGCAGAAATAATATTAAAAAAGGAGGATATATAATGGGCAATGTACTGTTAATGAAAGACGAGCAAATTGTTTTTCAGCAACACGGAAATCTTAACGGAAAGGAGGGGGACGTTGTTTTAACCAATCAGCGATTATTTTTAAACGCTTCTTCTGCATTGCGAGCAGGATTAGGGTTTGGTTTAATCGGAGTTGCTGTCCATGCTGCAAAAACGGACGTATCTATAAATCTGAAGGATATAAGAGCCATCGGGCCAATGAACAAATCAGGTTTTGAAATTCTCATGAATGATAACAGCAGAATTAAAGGTGCTTTTTCAAAAGGAGTAGGATTACTTACCTTAACCGGAAAAGTATGTAGCAAAACTGATGCCCAGATGAGAGACCGTTTAGTGGAATATATATCAAAAAATATATAGATGTATATCTGAAAATAATGGTAGGAGGAAAATAAAAAATTATGAAATATTGTGCAAAATGCGGAAAAAAACTGCCGGATGATTCGGTGTTTTGCAATGGCTGCGGGTATCATCAGTACGGTGGACAGCAGCCCTATGGCGGACAGCCCTCGCAGGCAGCATATAATCAGTATGCAGACAGAAACCTGTTAAACGAGCTGTCACACAGATATCAGATAAACGGCATTATATGGATAGTTGTAGCGGCTATTCAGCTATTTCTTGGTTTGTTCTTTTTCTGGATTTATCTGATTGTAGGCGGAATTAACATGGTGTGGGCAATACAGGATATGAACTACAGCAAATCTGTTTTAAATAATCCTGTGGGAATTGTAGGCAAAGTACGACCGCTTACCAACCCGATAATCAGCCTGGTGTATAACGTGATGTTTGGCGGTATTATTGGTATTGCCGGTTCAATTTATTATCTTACAGGCATACGAAGCTTTGTTATGAATAACGAATCTGCCTTTGCCAGAATCGGAACCGAGTATACGAATAATATGTACAGAAGAAATAATTATTAATTAATTTTAAGAAAGCGAGAGGATTTTATGTTTGAAAATATTGGAGGAAAAATAAAAACGCTGGCATGGGTAATTTTTATTATCAGTGCGGTCGGTTCGGTTATCTACGCACTTGTAACTGCCGTTTCTGTTGCTCAAGCAGCTGACGGATTTGCGGGACTTATTGCCTTTCTTACAATACTTATAGTTTTTTTGCTTGTGTCATGGGTAGGTAATTTTTTACTGTACGGTTTTGGCGAATTAATAGAAAGCACACAAGATATACGTGATAGCATAAGACTGTTAGCAACAACCAACAGCAAAAGCGGAAGCTCATCTGTATCAATCAACACCCTTGAGTGCCGTCATTGCGGATACCGAATGGATCATACAAGCACAAGCTGTCCCAACTGCGGACGAAGACAGTAACCTTGAATAACAAAGAAAAAGGGGAATTACATATGAAAAAAATATTTACAATCGCTCTGGTTGCTGTATTAATATTAAGTCTGGTTGGGTGTGGAAATGATTATAATAAGCACGGAAATCAAACAACAAAACCATCTTTGGAGCATGAAATAGGCGAAAATGCTGAGCAGCCTGTGGTTGAAGAACATTCGTTTAACACTTCAATAAAATTTGAAAATGGTATTGCCTATTTTGATATGACACCCGATGAATTTGTTGAAAAATACAATTCATCGTTAATGACGGATTCGGAATATATATCAAAAAACTTAAGCACTCCCAAATATAATATTTCCGGAACAGGCGTACAGGGAACAACAATTTATCAATATGACATTTCAAACAACATTACATCAATATATACATTTGCACACACAAATGAAAATGATAAAATATTAGAATTAACAATAGGCATAGAAAAGACATTAGGTAACTTTGATCCTGAATTAGGAAGCAGAGTATTATCTGAGCATTTAAAAGAAATGACAATGATTCTTGCCGGCATCAGTGAAGCTGATTACGAAATTTTGCTTAATGGTTTGTCAAATAAAATTGCTAACAAAGCTAATCGTCTTTATTATTACAATGAAAATATAATGATGGATCTTTATTCAAATGAACATGGAGCATACTTCAGAGTAAGTTGTATGAGTGACGAAATCTATAATACAAAACATAATTATTAATTCATAACCACCAGTAAACTGGTGGTTTGCACTGCCCCCTTGGGCTTTTTGCCTGCAGAACCTATATTAATTTTTCTTGCATCATTTGCACTACCGCCAAAAATTTAGCAGTTTAGGCTTCCCCTTGAGGGGAAGCTGTCGAGCGAAAGCGAGACTGATGAGGTGTTTATAGCGATAATAACTCCTATATTTACACCTCATCCGAGTTTTGCTCCGCAAAACCCACCTTCCCCTCAAGGGGAAGGCTCAACCTTGCATAGCTAAAGCTTTTTTGAACCACCAGCACTTCTGGTGGTTTTCTTGAGAAGAACTTTCATATTTTGTATATTCTGTTGCTGTTTGCATACTGCGACGGTGTTACGCCTGTTTTTTCTTTAAACACACGGCAAAAATGATACGGATTTGAAAATCCGCATTCTTCAGCAACCGTGCCGATTTTATACACGCCGCTTATCAGCAGTTGTTTTGCCTTTGCAATACGCAAGTCCACAATATATTTATGAGGCGTCATATTGAACTGTTTTGCAAAAAGTCTGCGGAAATATACCTCGCTGACCTTACACATTTTTGCCAGCTTGCCGTTATCAAGCTCTGTGTCGGAAAGGTTTTTTTCTATATACCCGACTGCCGGTGCAAGAATACCGGTTTGCGGCATCTGCTCGGAAATAAGCCTGTTTATTATATTATAAAATATACTCATGATTTTTGTGCGGCTGTTTTCAAACAGAAACAGATTTTTCATCTGCTCAAACTCTTTTATATAAGCCCCGTTATCTTCAATATGAAGCACCGTTATTTCGTCACACAAAAAATCTGTTGTATCAAAATTTATAACAGGAAACAGACCCGATTTATCCCCGTGCAGGCTGTAGCTCTGATTTTTCGGCAGAAAAACAGCACAACCCGGTGTTGAAACATGGGTTTTGCCATTTTGCGCATAAGTTATCTGCCCGCTGATGCAAAAAGATAAACCGTAGCAACGGCGGTTTTGCATTTCTGTTATTCTGCCGCAAGGAGAATTGACGGTTATCACGTCAATGATTTCTGTCACGGTTATGTTGTTTAAATTTTCCATCTTTTCCCCTCCTGTTTTATCAATTATAATCTTTTTTATCAAAAAAGTCAAGAAATATTACCAAAATAGTATCAAAAACATCAAATCTGTACTGTTTTGTGCATTGAAAAGTTTTTTCCTTTAATATATAATACACTTAACAAATATAATCGGAAGTGATTTTTTGGATTTTAAAAACAAAACCGTACTTATAACAGGATCGGCTGTCGGTATCGGCAGAGCCGCCGCAATCAAGTTTGCACAGTACGGTGCAAAGCTTGTTCTGCTTGATGTGAACAATGAAAAACTTGAGATTTTAAAGCAAGAACTTAAACCGCACACAGAAAATGTGCTGACCTTTAAGTGTGATGTAAGTGACGAAGCCTCCGTAAATACAGTTATTTCTCAAGCCGCAAATAAACTTGGAAATATTGACATTCTCGTAAACAATGCCGCATTATGGCGACACTGGGGATCTTTTGTTGAAACGCCTATCGACGAATGGAAAAAATATATTGACGTAAACATTATGGGCGTTGTGTACTGCACAAAGGCAGTTTTGCCCGCCATGCTTGAAAAAGGATACGGCAGAATAATAAATATCTCGTCTGTTGCCGGAGTTTACGGCAACGCCAACATGGTGCATTACTCGGCAACAAAAGGTGCTGTGATTGCCTTTACCAAAGCACTTGCAAAAGAGGTTACGGAAAAAGGTGTGCTTGTAAACAGCATTTCTCCCGGCAGTGTAAGCCCTGCCGAAAACCCGGACATTAATTTTCATCAGCCCAGCGATCTTTCGTTTATGGGCAGAACGGGTACGGATGCGGAAAACGCAAATCTTATTTGTTTTCTTGCTTCTGACGACGCAAGTTATATTTCAGGACAGAATATTCAGATAGACGGTTGCAGAAAAAAACAGTAAGGAGTGATTTTATGCAGTTTAAAAACAAAACAGCAATATCAACAGGTGCGGCATCCGGCATGGGGCTTCTTTTTGCACAGTGCTTTGCCGCAGAGGGCGGCAACGTTGTGATGTGCGACGTAAACAAAGAGGTTTTAGAAGAAAAGGTTGCCGAAATCAATGCCAAAGGTGGTGGCAGTGCAATCGGCGTTATATGCGACGTACGTGATTATTCGCAGGTTTGCAATGCAAGAGACAAAGCAGTTGAAACCTTCGGCAGTATTGACATCATGGCAAATTTCGCCGGTGGAACAGCACGACGTGTTCTAAACGTAGGTTGGGAGTTGGAGTTTCCCGATGTACCGATTGATGTTTTTGACTGGGGACTTGACGTGAATTTGAAAGGACCTTTTTATTTTGCACATGCGGTTTTAAAACAGATGCGTAAGCAGAAAAGCGGACTTATTATAAATATAGGTTCTATAACCGGTATGGAAGGTTCGGGCAGCGGAATGGATTATCCCACCGCTAAAGCCGGACTTATGTTTGGTCTTACAAAATCAATTGCACAATACGGTGCACCATACAACATACGCTGCATATGCGTTTCTCCGGGACCCGTGCTGACACGTGCGGCAATGTCAGAAATGAAAACACTGCTCGGCAGAGCCGCAGAGCCACAGGAAATTATTGACCTTATTTTATTTATCGCATCCGACAAAGGGCAGTTTATTAACGGCGAAAACATTATGATTGACGGTGGAAGAAACGCAATGGGACGGTGGAATTAACGTGAAAAATCACGTTAATGCCTTCGGCGGAATTTAATGCACATTATACGCCATTTCTGACCACGAAGTGATGCGTATACATTTTTAATTATTATTTATGGGCAGAAAGGCTATGGAAATTAATATGAAACCTACATTTTTAAAATATGACAAACCTCTTTTGACGGCAATGATATACGCCGCCACACCCGAAGATGCCATTTCAAAAATAAAGGCATCTCTCGCAGACGGAGCAGAAGCATTCTGCATTCAGCTTGAACTGCTGAAAAGAGAATACCGTTCAGAAGAAAATTTAAAAGCAATTTTTTCTGCCTGCAACGGCAAGCCTATTTATGTAACAAGCTACCGAGGGGGCGAAAACGAAGGCTTTACCGATGAGCAATGCATGGATTTTCTGCTGTTTGCACTTGATTGCGGTGCAACTCTTTGCGATATTCCCGGGGATATGTTTGACCGCAGTCCCCACTATGAGCTTACAACCGACCCTGTTGCAATCAAAAAACAAAAAGAATTAGTAGCAGAAATTCACCGCCGCGGTGGAGAAGTTTTAATATCAAGCCACACATTAAAGCCGTTGACAGTTGAAGAAAATCTTAAAATTGCCAGAGCACAGGCAGAGCGTGGTGCAGATATTATTAAAATAGTGAATAATCATGAAAACGCCGGGGACATCCCCTCTTGCATTGAATCCATCCAAAAAATAAAAGCCTCCGTCGATAAGGAACTTCTGTTTCTTGTCAGCGGTGCCGGCAGTATAATACGTTACATCGGTGCAAATTTTGGCGTTTGTATGTATCTTTGTCTGCAAACGTATGAAGGAGTAGCAAATCCTGTTCAGCCACTACTAACAAAGGTGAAAGCCGTTAGGGACAATATAAATCTTAATTTTTAACACCGGAAAGCCGCCGATATAAGGACGGCTTTTCGGTATTTTCACAAACAAAATGTCAATTATATGCTCTAAAAATAACAAAAATGATAAAATTTGCACAAAAAATTAAATTATTCAAAAATTCTATTGACAAAATGTCATACCTGTGGTAAAATATAATAGATTGCCGTAAAGGTTCTTTTTTTTCACACATTTTTTGTGTAACTATAATATCGGAGGTAAACAGAGATGAGAGTAAAAATCACATTAGCTTGCAGCGAATGCAAACAGCGCAACTATGATACAAAGAAAAACAAGAAAAACGATCCCGACAGACTCGAAATGAACAAATACTGCAGATTCTGCAAAAAACACACTCTGCATAAAGAAACAAAATAATAGCCTTACATTTTAATAAAGGCTTATGAAAGGGTGACTCACATGGCAGAAAAAGAAAAAAAGAAATTCGGTACACGCATTGCCGATTGGTTTCGCGGCGTGAAGTCCGAGTTTAAAAAAATTGTATGGCCCTCTCCGGCAAAAATTGCTAAAGATACAGGCATAGTTATTATGTTTGTTATTGTTGTCGGTGCATTTATTTATGCTCTACAGTGGCTCTTCCGTACCGGCATACAGTTCTTATTGCCGAACTAATTTAAGTTAAAGGATTTGAGGGTATGGCCGATAACGCAAAATGGTATGTAATACACACATTTTCGGGTTATGAAAAAAAAGTTGAAACCAATATTAGACAAATGATTGACAACCGCGGTCTGCACGAGCAGATTGTTGATATTCAGGTTCCTGAAGAAGCCGATACTGAAAGCAGCCGTCAGGGTGCGATGCGCAAAATCTTCCCCGGATATGTTTTTGTTAAAATGGTTATGTCGGATGATGCATGGCATTCAATCAGAAACATCCGCGGTGTAACAGGTTTTGTGGGACCCGAAAGCAAACCTGTTCCGCTTACTGAAGAAGAAATGCTCAACATGAATCTTGAAAAGAGAGTTATTACAGTTGAGTTTGAAGTGGGCGACAGCGTAAGAGTTACTGACGGACCTTTAAGCGGATATCTTGGCAAGGTTATTGAACTTGATACCGAAAAAGGCAAAGTCAAACTGTCGGTTGATTTGTTTATGGGACGTGAAACTGTCATTGACCTTGAAGTTTCACAGGTTGAACCATTAGATTAAGTTAAACCGCCGCTTTGCGGCTGTTTATAGAGTGGGAGGACGTGAAATTCACGTCTGCCATTACCACATTGTTTTTATAAGGAGGTGCTACACATGGCTCAGAAAATCGCAGGTTTTATCAAATTACAGATACCTGCCGGAAAAGCTACTCCAGCGCCGCCGGTTGGTCCTGCATTAGGTCAGCACGGTGTTAACATCATGCAGTTTTGTAAAGAGTTTAACGAAAAAACAGCTAAAGACGCAGGTCTTATCATTCCGGTTGTAATTACCGTTTATGCAGACAGATCGTTTTCATTTATCACGAAAACTCCGCCGGCAGCTGTGCTTCTTAAAAAAGCTTGCAAAATTCAGAGCGGCTCAGGCGTGCCGAACAAAACTAAAGTTGCCACAATATCAAAAGCTGATGTTCAGGCAATTGCAGAACAGAAAATGCCTGACTTAAACGCTGCATCTATTGAGGCTGCTATGAGCATGATCGCAGGTACAGCCCGCAGCATGGGTATAGTTGTTGAAGACTAATCCCGACACGGATTAAAATTAGATTTTAATTCGCTTAAAAACGTGGGAGAAGGTGAAAAGTCCTTCGCGTAACCACATAGGAGGTAACATTTTGAAACGAGGAAAAAAGTATCAGGACAGCGTCAAAGCTTTTGACAAATCCGTTTTATACGATGCTCCCGAAGCAATGGATCTCGTAGTTAAAACTGCAAAAGCTAAATTCGACGAAACCGTTGAAGCGCACATTAAACTGGGCGTTGACTCACGTCACGCAGACCAGCAGGTGCGTGGAGCAGTTGTATTGCCCCACGGTACAGGTAAAAAAATCAGAGTTCTTGTATTTGCTAAAGGCGACAAACTCACAGAAGCAGAAAATGCCGGTGCAGATTTTGTTGGTGGCGAAGAGCTCATTCCGAAAATCCAGAACGAAAACTGGTTTGACTACGACATTATCGTTGCAACTCCCGACATGATGGGTGTTGTAGGTCGTTTGGGTAAAGTGCTTGGTCCGAAAGGTCTTATGCCGAACCCGAAAGCCGGAACAGTTACAATGGACGTAGCTAAAGCTATTGCCGACATCAAAGCAGGTAAAATCGAATACAGACTGGATAAAACAAACATTATCCACTGCCCCATCGGTAAAGCATCATTCGGCACTCAGAAACTTTCTGAAAACTTCTCAACTCTTATGAGTGCTATTATCAAAGCTAAACCGGCTGCTGCAAAAGGTCAGTACCTGCGTAGCGTTACCATTGCATCTACAATGGGCCCCGGTATTAAAATCAATCAGGCTAAACTGACTGATTAATTTTTAATTTAAAACGAAATTTAGTTCCAAAGACAGCAGGCAAAAAGTAAGTCCTGCCGAGGAGTGCATTTCATATATAATTATGTGCGCTTTGTCTTTGACAGGGCGCATTTTTGAATGTGCTCGCAAAAAATCCAGGAGGTGAAACAACAATGCCCAGCAAAGAGGTTTTAGAACAAAAGAAAGCACAGGTTGCTGAACTTGTTGAGACTCTTAAAGCTGCACAGGCCGGTGTTATTGTTGACTATCGCGGCCTTACAGTTGAAGAAGATACAAAGCTTCGTAGATCTCTCCGTGAAGCAAATGTAAATTATTTTGTTGTAAAAAACACATTATTAAGACTCGCTGCAAAAGAAACAGGCTTAGATGCTCTTGACAGCATTCTTCACGGTCCTACAGCTATCGCTGTATCAAGTGAAGACCCGGTTGCTCCTGCAAAAGTTATTTCTGAATTTGCAAAAGGCAACGAAAAACTTGAGCTTAAATCTGGTTTCATGGATGGCGAAGTTATCGGTCTTGATGAAGTAAAACAGCTTGCTGCTACTCCGTCAAGAGAAGTACTTCTTGCAAAACTCTTGGGAAGCCTCAACGCTCCTATTTCAAACCTTGCAAGATTGCTTAATACTATTGCAGAAGGCGGCGAAGAAATAGCTGACCTTATCGCAAAAAAAGCAGGCGAAGCTGCTCCGGCTGCTGAAGAAGCACCCGCAGAAGAAGCCGCTCCCGCAGCTGAAGAAGCTGCACCCGCAGAGGAAGCTGCACCCGCAGAGGA
>JAZNOL010000104.1:0-11454 GCA_045580815.1 Clostridia bacterium
CATTACACATATCTATATTTCTTTTGTTTTGCAATTTTATCATAATTATCCCCTGCTTAACAAATTTTCCTCAATTCTAAATTACTTTCAAAACACAAAAACAGTCGGGGGTTTTTAAACCCCGACCATTTATATTTTTTATGATATTCCCTGGGAAGATTTAGGATTGACAATTTCTCGCCATCCGAGAGCTCCGCTTTCAAGGCCCATAATAAGAACCTCACCTGTTGCAAGATTTGTTGCAATAGGCACATTATGAACGTCTGCTATACGCAAAAGTGCCGAAATATCCGGTTCGTGAGCTTGTGCTGTAAGGGGATCCCTGAAAAATAGCACCAAGTCAATTTCGTTATATGCTATTCGCGCACCAATTTGCTGGTCGCCGCCCTGCGGACCCGATAAAAACCTATGAATTTTAAGACCTGTCGCTTCAGATATAAGTCCACCGGTAGTTCCTGTTGCACAAAGATTATGCTTTTCGAGTATCCCTTTATATGCAATACAAAACTGTACCATCAATTCTTTTTTCTTGTCGTGCGCTATCAGTGCTATATTCACTTAACTCATCCCTTTCGTAACAACTTTATTTCTTTTTTCCTTTGTTTTCGTTATTTTTGTTTACTTTGCCTGATTTGTTTATAGGTATGTTTGCAACAACCGCCGACATAATCCTGCCGGTATCGTCTTTTGAACGTTCTATCTTAATATCGAGGCCTTCCATATCTATTTCAACATATTTGCTGATTACTGCCATAATTTCTTCACGTATTTTTTCAATAACATCTTCAGAAACAACTGATGTTTTTTGACGGTCAAGCTCAAGGAGAAGTCTCATTCTGTCTTTTGCAACATCGCTTGATTTTTGACGTGAAAAGAATTTGATTATATTTTCAAACATTCCGTCACCTCCACATTAGTTGTCTGCATTTGAGCGGAACATTTTTTTGAGTTTTCCGAAAAATCCTTCTGAATAAAGGTCAAGAAGCGGAACTTTTTCGCCATTGAGACGTTTTGCAATATTTTTATACGCCTGAGCTGTTTTTGCTTTATTGCTCATGGCAAGAGGTTCTCCATTGTTGGATGTAATGATAATCTGCTCGTCATCCGGAACAACCCCCAAAAGTTCAATTGCCAAAAGTTCAACAATGTCGTCAACACTCATCATTGTACCTTTTTCAACCATCTTGGTACGTACTCTGTTAACCAGCAAATGAGGATTTGTTATGTCATTTGCTTCCAACAGACCAATAATTCTGTCTGCGTCACGAACAGCCGAAACCTCGGGAGTTGTAACAACAATTGCTTCATCTGCACCTGCAACGGCGTTTTTGAAGCCTTGTTCGATACCCGCCGGGCAATCGATGAATATGTAATCAAACTCTTCACGAAGCTCATCGCAAAGTTTTTTCATCTGTTCTGCACTTACTGCATCTTTGTCTCTGGTTTGTGCTGCAGGAAGCATATAGAGCTCTCTCTGACGCTTGTCTTTAATAAGAGCCTGTTTCAATCTGCATTTACCTTCAACAACGTTTACCAGGTCATAAACCACTCTGTTTTCAAGACCCAGGATAAGGTCAAGGTTTCTAAGACCAATATCTGCATCAATAAGTACAACTTTATATCCTTCCATTGCAAGGGCGGTTCCTATATTTGCTGTTGTTGTTGTTTTACCAACGCCGCCTTTGCCCGAAGTTACAACTATTACTCTACTCACCCGAAAAAACCTCCAATATTGTTATCCTAACCGGCACAAAATCAGCCGGCTTTTTTATCCATTTTTAAATTCCATATTATATTATATCACAAATAATCCGGCTTGTCCATATAAATTTTAAATAATTTAAAATTTCTTTCATTGTGCATATTCTACTACATATTATGCTAATTTTGACAAAATACTCCAAACCTTATTATTTTTTGATAATAGAATCAATATAAATACGCTCGTCTTTAACGTACGCCATTTCCGGCTCAACAGACGCTACAGCACCGTCCGGAGAGCGTGTGATTATATCTCCTATACGAATTTGAGTGGGAGCCATGGAAAGCGCACATACACACGCATCTCTATCCCCTTCTGCGCCGGCATGAACAATACCTTTAAGCGCACCGAGTACAACAACATTGCCTGCCGCCTCAATTTCGGCACCGGGGTTTACATCACCCAAAACCACAAGGTGTCCGCTTGACTGAATATTTTGTCCGGAACGAAGTGTACCCTTATGGAAAATTGAAACCGGTGAAATTATATTTGTTTTTTCATCAAACGAAATAAGAAGATCGTTTCCCATAATTTCAAATATTTTATTCTGTATTTTACATTTGTCTTTATGCGAAACATCTGTACATTCAACATAAACTGTCAAATCTCCTACCGCCAAAAGTGCATCTTTTGTTCTGGCAAGTTTTTCTCCAAGTTCAAAAATAATATTACTTATTTTTGCAGACGGGTCGATAACAATTCTTGCTCCGTTTCTTATCCCTTTTATTTGTATATACTCCATATTAACCTCCGTTAATTTAATGTATTTTTTATAGAATAGCTTTCACTTTGACCGCTGAAAAAATATGCATCATACATTTTACGTGCCACACGGGATACATGGCCGCCAAGACCGTTTATTCCGCCGTGTTCAACAACAACTGCAATTGCAACCTGAGGTTTTTCAACCGGTGCAAAAGATACAAACCAGCTATGCGGTGTTTTTGTAAGGCTTGTTTGTGCTGTACCGGTTTTGCCGGCAGCATTATACCGTGCACCTTCAAAGGATGTCTTTGATGTTGTTTCCACAACTGCACGCATACCATCATGAACACGCTGTAAATTTTCAGGATCTATATCTATTTCATTAAGCACCTTAGGTTCAAATGCAACTATTGTATCAAGCCCATCCGGTGAAACTATGCTTTTTACAAGATGCGGTGCATAACGGGTTCCGCCATTTGCAATTGTAGCTATATAGTTTGCCATCTGAAGCGGAGTGAACATATTATCGGACTGACCGATTGATGCCTGAATTGTATCGCCGGGATACCAGATTTCACCTTTTGCCTCACGGTGCTCCGGACCAGCCAATACGCCATCTGTCTCACCGGCAATCTCAATGCCTGTGGAACTGCCAAGTCCAAACTGTTTTGCATAGCTGTTAAGCGTTTCTATACCAAGACGGCGTGACGTTTCAAAAAAGAATATATTACAAGAAACTTCCAATGCTTTTGAAACGTTAATTGGATCATGCTTTCCGCCGTAATCGTTGTATATCCAGCAAGCCGGAGTATACGACGGAGCGTAGTACATATACGGTCCGTTACAATCAATAAGCTCATTACCGGTTATTGCACCTTCTTCAAGCCCTGCTATTGCTGTAAGCGGTTTAAAAGTTGACCCCGGCTGATAAGCTCCGCTGATTGCCCTGTTAAACATGGGCTTAAGCGGATCATTTACCAGCTGAGAATAATTTTGTTTAAACTCTGCCGGATTATAAGTAGGATAGTTTGCTATTGCAAGCACTTCGCCGCTATTTACTTCAATTGCTACTGCCGCAGCCCCCTGAATTTGCGTAGCTCCGCTGTTTTTCATATCAGCAACAGCAACAGCCAACGCCTCTTCTGCTGCTTTTTGGACATTTGCATCTATTGTCAAAATTGCTCTGTTTCCAGGAACAGCCGCTTTACTCTCCGAGAGAGTAACCTCTTCGTCGCTTATTTGAACTTTATTACTTTCCGTTCCATCTGTTCCTCTGAGATAAGGCTCAAGATATTTCTCAAGTCCATCCTTGCCGAGCATATCGTTATATCCATATCCGCTGTCTGAAAGCTGTGCATATTCATCCGCATTAATCTTGCCCACCTGGCCGAGTATATGTGCGGCAATACCGCTTTCTGTGTACTGGCGTACCGGTTCGGATACAATCTCTACACCTTCCAGCTTGGTCAGGCTTTCTTTTATCTTTGATACAAGTGAAATATCTATATCGCTTATAAACGAATACGGATTACGCCGGCTGAAATCACTCCTGAACATGTCATAGCGAAGCCCTGCAAGGCGACGTTTCATCTCCTCTTCAACGGATGCATCTATCTCGTATTCCTCATAAAGTTTTTCAATTACCTGCTGGGCAGAAAACCAGCTTTCAAATTCCATTGTTTCTTTCCACTTGTTTGCTTTATTGCCATCATCCTCATCAAATACAAATTCATACGGAGCTGTAAGCGAAATCGGCAAACCATCTTCGTAAACTTGTCCGTTTGCCATACACAAAACAATCAGATTTATAAGTGTTTCATTTAAGTCCTTTTTTGTTTCTGCGGTATAATTTATAATTATGCTGTATGCAGCCTTGTTTGTTGCAAGTGTTTTGCCGTAGCGGTCAACAATTTCACCTCGCGGTGCTTTTATTATTGTTGTACTGTACATTCTGTTGTCTGCAATTTGTCGGTAATTATTACCCTCCACAATTTGCATGTTCGCACTTTTTACCACAAGAATTCCAGCCAGCAGTACACTTATAACAACCATGACATACAGTCTATTTCTAAAAAAACTTTTCATTTACCGGACTAACCTCTCCTTTGATAACAACGAACGCTTATACCGTCAATCATTGTATATACAAAAAATTCAATTATCGAGCTATAAACTGCATCTATAATAACATATCTTACAATGGCCACACCAAAATTACGGTCAATATCTGCCGCAAACCGTATTACCGAAGCCAAAAAACCGCCGGTTGCACATATTATTGCACATATAAGCATTGCAGTGACAGGATTTTTCCCTAAAAAAGTTGATCCCATCATACCGGCAGCACACGCCGCAAGCACATACACAAGTGCTGTAGCTCCAAAACCGCCGCCTGCAAGCAAATCAACGACAACTCCTGTGATAAAGCCCATTATAAGTGCAATTTCACGTCCTTTATTAATGGAACATGCAATCAGCACAATAAGCACTAAATCCGGAACAACGCCAAATATTGCCAGACTCTGCATAACAGTGGTTTCAAGCACGTACGACACTGTCAGAATTGCCGCAAATATCCAGTTTACCATATACTTTAGTCCTGCTCTCTGTCAATTTTAATAACAAGCACTTCACTGAGGTGTTTAAAATCGGCAACGGGGGTTATTTCTGCACTTTTTGAAATACCATCTTCTTCTTCATAGAGACTGCTTACGCGTCCCACAAGAATACCTTTGGGATATATTCCGCCGTCACCAGATGTTTCAACTGCTTCACCTTCCGAAACAACACTTTCGGAAGGAAGATATGACAGCTTGCACGTAACTTTACCGTCTTTAAGTTCGCCGCCGTCAACCATAACAATTTCGCCTGTTCGTGGTATAATACAGCTTACGCTGGAGTTTGGTGACACTATTGTAGATACGTTTGCCCATGTTGTGCCTATGTCACTGATATAGCCCACAAGCCCTGTATTTGACACAACAACATCGCCTTTTTTTATACCGTTTATTGTTCCTTTATCTATTTTAATAGAATTTTTCCATCCGTCTGCTTTACGCGCAATAACCTCGGCACCGACAATTTCATATTCCCGGTTCCACTGTTTTAAATCAAGCATTCCACGCAGACGTTCATTTTCTGTTTTATAGCTTTCTAAAATTTCAATTTCCCGGTCTTTATTAACTATTTGCTGTTTAAGATACTCATTCTCATCACGCAGTTTTGCCGATGATGTAAAAAACTCCGGTATTTTACCAAGGCTTTTTCCCATCCACGAAAATGCCCCTTGTACAGGTGATACCACAATTCCGATTGCATCTGTTATGAAGTTTTGCTTTTCAAGCTTACTCAAAAACAGCGAATCCACCCCTGCAAGCACGCATATTATAATTACAGCAGTTATAAGCACCGTAAAAAATTTACGTTTTATTGTGTTCAAAATCATTTGATACACTCCAAATTATCTATGTCTTTTTGATGACTGCAACACTTTGCGCAGTCTGCCTCTGTCGTCTCCCTCAAGGATTTTACCTATACCTCTGATTACGCCATGAAGCGGTTCATCGGCAATGTGAACAGGAATTTTTGTTTCCAGTTCAATTATCCTGTCAATTCCGCGAAGCTGTGCACCGCCGCCTGCAAGCATAATACCGCGTTCCATAATATCAGCAGCCAGCTCCGGAGGTGTTTTTTCAAGTGTCATTTTTATACATTCTATGATTTCGCTGACCGGATCAAAGAGTGCCGAACGCACTTCTGCAGCACTTATGCGAACAACTTTCGGAAGTCCGGTGATAAGGTCGCGACCTTTTATTTCCATGCCTGTTTCGTCTTCATAAGGATATGCAGAGCCTATTGTTATTTTGATATCCTCAGCTGTTCTGTCACCGATTTGCAGGTTGTGTTCACGTTTGATATAGTTAACGATTGCCGCATCAAATGAATCGCCGGCAACACGCAATGATTCACATATTACCACGCCGCCGAGAGATATTACGGCAACCTCACTTGTTCCGCCACCGATGTCAACAATCATGCTGCCTGTGGGGTCGCCTACGGGCAGACCTGCAACGATTGCCGCTGCCATAGGTTCATAAACCATATAAACCTCTTTTGCTCCTGCCTGTATTCCTGCTTCTTCAACAGCACGTTTTTCAACCTCTGTTACACCTGAAGGAATACAAACAACAAGCATAGGTTTAAAGAACACACTGCTTGAATTTATGGCTTTTTCCATAAATTTGCGAATCATAACCTGAGTAACCTCAAAATCTGCAATAACGCCGTCCTGCATAGGTCTTACGGCGTTGATTGTGCCGGGTGTACGACCAATCATATCCTTTGCCTCATTACCTACTTCAAGCACTTCGTTTGTGGATTTGTTGATTGCAACAACCGACGGTTCGTTGACAACAACACCTTTACCCTTTACATAAACAAGTGTATTTGCTGTGCCCAGGTCTATACCCAAATCTTTTAAAAACATAAAATTTCTCTCCTGTCATTTATAAAAATTATATTAAACCAATATCAAACTCTTCTTTTAAAACCTTGCCCAAAAGTGCCACCGGCAAGCCTACCACGTTAAAAAAGTCGCCCTGTATTCCTTTTACAAACAGCGAGCCTTTTTCCTGAATACCGTAAGCTCCAGCTTTATCCATCGGCTCTCCCGATTCAATATAGCTGTCAATTTCTTCGTCTTTCAGTTCAAAAAATTCAACTTTTGTGACAGCAAAATCTGTCACACTTTTTCCTGACTTTGAGTCTGTAACACATATGCCCGTGTAAACCTCATGACATTTGCCCGAAAGTTTTTTAAGCATACGTTTTGCATCGGCTTTATCTTTTGGCTTACCCATGATTTCCCCATCAGACACAACAATTGTATCGGCAGAAATTACCATTTCGCTTTTTAACCTTTTTGCCACATCTGCACCCTTTAAAAGAGCCAGCTCCTGCACAATCATATGTGGAGGCTGTGAAAGCGAGCAGTTTTCTTCCGCATCTGACGGTATAACCGCAAAGGAAACGCCAAGCATCTGCAAAAGTTCACGACGCCGCGGCGAATTTGACGCCAGAACAAAGCCTTTCATATTTTAATCAATCCTTTTTCTGTTATATATTTTGTGCAAAGTCCTGTGAATATTCCAAAAACAACAGAAACAACTCCCAAAACCCATATGTATGACAGCACGTACACATTTTGCATAATTATACTTCCCACCGCACATTGCACCACGTTATTGCTTACAGCACCGGCTATGCCGATACCCACAAGGGAAAATCTCTTTGTTTTTTTAGTAAGCGACATAATCAACACCGAAACCACACCGCCAAAAACCGAATATACAAAACCTGTCACACTGCCCGTGGCAAGCATTGCCACAAGGCTTTTAAGCACAGCCACCGCAAAGGCGTAGCCTGTGCCTGCAATTTCAAGAACAGTCATTGTTACAATGTTTGCCAGCCCCGGCTTTCCGCCCGGAATAGGCACCGGTGAAAATATAAAATTTTCCGCCGCCTGCATCGCACCGGCAAGCGCACCAAAAACTGCGCACAGTATATATTTTTTTGTATTCTTGCTTTTCATATCAGTAAGCCACCGCATCAAGCCCGGATTTTCCGGTTATTCTGACGGTCATCCTGTTTGGCATACATATTATTATCTGCCCGGGGGAGGTTATTTTTCCCTGTTTTACATCAAGCCTGTCATCACAGTCAGCATAAATGCTTTTTGCGTAATCTTTTGTTATTTCAACGGTGTTGTGACCGTTCACATTAACTTGAACAGGTGCCGTAAGAGTGGTCATGTTATATTTTGCAAAAACTTTGCCGTCAACCTCAATCACCGCATATTTCTCATTACCGCCAAGAAAAAATCCGGTGGCAAAATAACCTGCAATGCAAAAGGCAACCACAAATATCGCCAAAGCCGCATCCCATTTATTAAAAACGGCAAAGCATTTTTTCTGCATCTATTTCACACCTTTGTAAAAATGTCCACGGGTAAAAGCCTCGTCTGTCGGAACACCGTTTTTATATTTTAAAATAATATCCTTGCATTTTTGCGGAGTTTCCACCGTAAAATCAAAACAAAATCCATCTGTGGGAAGTTTTTGCAAATCAGCGGTTTTGTCCGCCATATATACAGGATTAGCATTTAAAATCTCGCTGATGCAATCGGTTTTTAAAACAGAAAATTCCATGTTTTTACGGTCGGTAAGTGTCATTTTTCCGCCACACAAATTCTTGTCACATTTACCGTTTGAAGCGGAAAGTGCACAGAATTTTGTTTTCATAAGTGTTGTTTTTCCATAAACCGAAATAATTGTTTCGGCATCCGTCTGCGATGCACGGCTGATTTCGTGCAAATCAAGCTCCGGCGATAAAAACAAGGTTTTTGCACCCAGGTTTTTGAGAACCTCTGCCGTCACGCTGTTATAAACATTCAGCGACGGTGATGCAATAGTTTTTATACCCATTCCCACAGCTTTTTTTATCATCGAAAAATTGCCGCATTTAACCATTGCACTGGGAATTTTTGCAATTTTTTCAAGAATTGCAATGTATTTATCTGTATTTTTTTCTTCCGTAATATCCGGAAATGAATAAACAAAATTTGGTTTGTGAGTTACTTTTTCAAACAGCACCGTCGGCACAAAAATATATTTGAAATCTTCATTTTCAATTGCCGAAAGCTGGTCTGCATTTCTCACGGAAGCACAGTAAAAATGCTCTGTTTTTTCTTTTTTATATGTCTTTTTCTCAAAAGTGCCCATTACTGCATTGTCACGTGCTAAAATTGCATTTTCCAGCTTCTCAAGCACGTTTCTTCGCAGAGCGTTTATTGCCGATGCCGGCAAAAATATATTTTCGCCGCTGTCTATATCAAGGCTTTTAATTTCAAAAACCGTGCCTCCTGTTTTAATGGAATTTTTGCGTATATCTTCTGTAAGTGTCGGACGGTTTTGTGCCGTCTGCACAACTTCACCCATGGCTGTTTCTGTTATACCGTCACAAGAAACGGTCATAACCGCCGGGCACCCTTCATGCGCC
Source organism: Clostridia bacterium (assembly GCA_045580815.1). Lineage (GTDB taxonomy): Bacteria > Bacillota > Clostridia > RUG12999 > RUG12999 > JAZNOL01. Next base: position 9,524 of record JAZNOL010000104.1, read on the forward strand.
TCAAACCGGGCATCTATATAAATTTTCTTTTCGTTTTTCAAAACATTTTCGGTATATCCGGTCAGCCTGTCCTCATCTGCCTGTGACCGTTTTTTATAAATATCGTCATTGCCGTGCAGACAAACCATATCCGAAAATTTTTCTCCGGCAAAATAGCCTTTTGTAAAACTGTCACGGCTGAACGCATTTTGCATAAAATAAATTTCGTCTTTGCTTGCGTTTCGCATTTCGTCAATCAGCTTGCGATAAACCGCAATAACTGATGCAACATAGTCGCCGCCTTTCATTCTGCCCTCAACCTTGACGCAGTCAATGCCCATTTCGCATATTTTCTGCATCTTATCGCCAAGGCACAAATCCTTAAGGCTTAAAAGATAACCTTTTTTCAAAGTTTTGCCGTTTACAGCAAGCTCATAGGGCAACCGGCAGGGCTGGGCACAAAGCCCCCTGTTTCCGCTTCTGCCACCGATGAAACTGCTCATAAGACATTGCCCCGAATAGCTTACGCAAAGGGCTCCGTGAACAAAAATCTCTGTTTCGGTATATCCTGCATTAACGGTTTTTAAAATATCCGCTTCGGACATTTCTCTCGAAAGCACAACACGGGAAAAACCCAGGTTTTTCATAGTCTCGGCATCACCGCTGCTGTGAACGGTAAGCTGTGTGCTGGCATGAATATCAATACCCGGTGCAACAGATTTTATAATTTCTGCGCCGCCCAAATCCTGAACAATAAATGCATCAACACCGCATTTTGCCGCCTCAGTAGCAGTTTTTTCAAACAGCTCAAGCTCGTGTTCTTTAACAAGAGTGTTCATCGTCAAATGAACCTTAACCCCACGCAAATGACAGTATTTAACAGCATCGCCGAGAGTTTCAAGAGTGAAATTTGCGGCATTTTTGCGTGCACCGAAATTTTCCACAGCAAAATAAACAGCGTCTGCACCGCTGTTTACGGCATATTGAAGTGTGTTTGTGTTTACGGGAGCAAGAAGCTCCGGTTTTTTAGCCATTTTTTAATACTGCCCTTTCGGTCTTTGCTGATTTGAACCTTTTTGCTGTATTGTCATGCGTAGCTTTGCGTTTTCCTGTTTAAGCAATTCAATCATACGCTCATTTTCTTTCATAGCATTGTTGTGCTGAAACATTTCTGTTTTGATTTTATCAACCTCTGCTTTGATTTTTTCATATTCTGCTTTAAGGTCAATATAATCCTCCGCAATATTAAGAGAAGTGATTATTGCTTGCGTTGCAGGTGTGCCGATAGCCGCAGACGGACGCTGAGAAACCTCTTCAAGACGAAGTTTTGTATATTCAACAATTGTTTTTAAATGTTCCTCGGGTTTTTCTGAAATAAGATTATATTCTCTGCCGTTGATAACAGCCGTATATCTGCTTAAGTTTTTTTCTTCTGCCATTTTGCCACGTCACACAATGCAATATATATTTCCATATTATTTTATAACATATTTTTTTATAAAATCAAGAACTTTTTTGAAAATATTTTTATTTTGGGAAAATAAATGTTAATAATTTTCAAAAAACGGTGGACAAACATGGTATTTGCACTCAAAAAGCTACTTATCTGCGGTTATGCACCTATTATTTACCTCAAAAAGGTATATAAAAGAAAAAGAATTTGTCGAAAATGTATTGATTTCAGGATAGACTTATGTTATAATAATTACAACCCTTTTAACTATAAAGCGGTAAAAATTCAATGATAAGTGCATATTGAATAGGAGGATAGTTATATGAGCGATTTTAGAAATCAAATAAGAGAAGATATAAAGGAATATCAGATTAGACATCATAATATTTCAAATATAAAAAAAGACGAGTGGGCATTCAATTTTTGGATATTAGATAAGTTCTTTTTTGAAGATGAAGAATTAATTGAGGATAAAATAATAGATTATAACGATATGGGC
>JAZNOL010000105.1:0-4850 GCA_045580815.1 Clostridia bacterium
GTGAAAAAAGGCGATAAAGTGGCTGAAAATGCGGTTATTGCAACTGCAACAGAAAACGCACTTTCTCTGCCGGTTCATGCTCCCCTTGCCGGAACAGTTAAAGAAGTAACAGATAAATTTGTAGTTATAGAGGTTGATTAAAAAAGGTTGTACATTTCCAAGGCTTCTCCTCGGTGGAGAAGCTGTCACACGGATGTGTGACTGATGAGGGGATGCCACGATAGTGGCATGAATGTAAAACTTGCGGAGTTGTTCCCTTCATCCACCGCAAGCGGTCCCCCTTCCCCACCAAGGGGAAGGCTTTAGTCACCACAAACACATTACTCTTCACTGAGAAGCTTAAATATTACTCCACAAATATTTCAGGGAGGAAACAGAAAAATGTCCCATGCAATAGCAATGCTTGAATATACAACGGTTGCGGCAGGTATGCGTGCCGCAGACGAAATGGTTAAAACAGCCGAGGTTGAGCTTATTGAAGCTCAGGTTGTCTGCCCGGGAAAATACATATCTCTTATCCGTGGCGACCTTTCTGCCGTCAAGGCGGCAATGGAAGCCGCGCGAAACAGCTCAAAAGGCAAGCTGATTGACAGTTTTGTGCTGGGTAATCCCCACGAATCAATTTTCCCGGCAATTTACGGCACAACCGAAATCGAAAATCCCAAAGCCCTTGGCGTGCTTGAAACTTTTTCGGCGGCTTCAATTATTGTTGCGGCAGACGTTGCCGCAAAAACTGCCGAAGTCAATTTAATTGAGCTTCGCATTGCCAAAGGAATGTGCGGCAAATCTTACATGACTCTCACAGGTGAAGTTGCGGCAGTTTCAGCGGCTGTTGAAGCGGCAGAAAAAGCCGTTAGCGAAAACGGAATGTTCCTTGACAGCGAGGTTATTGCAAATCCTGATGAAAAAATGTGGAAAAAACTTTTATAATCACAGAATATTACAAACGGGAGTGTTTTAAATGATAGATGAAAAAATGATAAGCGAAATTGTTGCAAGCGTTATGCGTAACGTGAAAACTGAAAACACCGGCAGATTAAAAGGCGTTTTCCCCACTATGAGCGAGGCTCTTGCGGCAGTTGACAAGGCATATAAACAGTATAAAGAATACTCTGTTGCCCAGAGAGAAAAAATGATAGAAAAAATCCGCGAGCTTACAAAAAACGAAGCGGAGGAAATGGCAAAGCTGGGCGTTGAAGAAACGGGCATGGGCAGAGTCGAAGACAAAATCATCAAGCATCTGCTTGTTGCCGAGAAAACTCCCGGCACAGAAGATTTGCACCCCACAGCAATGACCGGCGACTGCGGCATGACTCTTGTTGAAATGGCACCCTACGGCGTTATCGGCAGCATTACTCCGTCAACAAATCCAAGCGAAACGGTTATCTGCAACTCCATCGGTATGATTGCCGGCGGAAACGGCGTTGTGTTCAATCCCCATCCGGGTGCAAAGAAAATCGCCAACTATGCTGTTGACCTGGTTAACCGTGCAATTCTTGAAGCCGGCGGACCGGAAAATCTTGTGGTAAGTGTTGAAAACCCCACAAAAGAATCCTCGGACGAAATGATGAATTCGCCCATTGTGCGTATGCTTGTTGCAACAGGCGGACCCGGTGTTGTTAAAGCACTTCTTTCTTCAGGCAAAAAAGCTATCGGTGCAGGTGCGGGCAATCCCCCTGTTATTGTTGACGATACAGCGGATATTGCAAAAGCAGCAAAAGACATTGTTGCCGGTGCAAGTTTTGACAACAACCTGCCTTGCATTGCAGAAAAAGAATGCTTTGTGTTTGAAAACGTTGCCGACGAGCTTATTTCAAACATGACCAAAAACGGTGCATATCTTGTAAACGCACAGCAGGCAGAGCAGATTAAACAGTTTGCACTTGTAGAGAAAAACGGCAAATATTCAATTAACAAAGACTGGGTTGGCAAGGACGCATCAAAATTCTTAAAAGAAATCGGTATTAATGCTGATGCACGTCTTGTTATCTGCGAAACAGATGCTTCGCACCCCTTTGTTCAGGTTGAAATGATGATGCCTGTTCTGGCAATTGTGCGTGTTAAAAACATTGACGAAGCTATTGACTGTGCAGTAAAAGCCGAGCACGGCAATCGCCATTCGGCACATATACATTCCAAAAATGTTGACCATCTGACACGGTTTGCACGTGCGGTTGAAACAACAATTTTTGTTAAAAATGCTCCGTCCTATGCAGGAATCGGTGCCGGTGGAGAGGGTTACACAACCTTTACAATCGCAGGTCCCACAGGCGAAGGACTGACAGCGGCACATTCGTTTACACGTTCACGCAGATGCGTGCTTGTTGACGGACTTCATATTGTATAATTGAAAATGAGGTTTTAGGATGAAAGCATTAGGAATAGTTGAGGTTTACAGTTTTTCATGTGCAGTCTGCGTTGCAGATGCTGCCGCCAAAGCCGGCAATGTTAAGGTGATTGCCTTTGACAGAAACCGTCCTGTATCGCCGGATGTGCCGGCACCGCTTGTTATGGCGGTTAAGGTTGAGGGCGAAACCAGCGACGTGCGTGCTGCTGTTGAAGCAGGTGTTGCCTGTGCAAAAAGCCGCGGAAAATTCATTGTTTCACACATTATTTCACGTGTGGGCGACGGTGCAGAAAAAATGGCATACCTCATGGACATAAACAAAGACAAATTCAACAAAAAACTTCCCAAATCATTTTTCGGCATTGAAACAGACGAAAATTATCAAAGAAGTGCAATTGCACTTTTAGAGGTTCAGGGTCTTGTTGCTTCAATCGAAGGGCTTGACACTATGCTTAAAACCGCAAATGTGCGTCTTATCCACACCGAAAAACGTCTGGGCGGACGGCTTGTAACACTCGTTGTTGCAGGCGAGGTTGACGCTGTTACTGCCGCACTTGAATCCGGCAGTAAAAACGCCGCTGTGCTTGGCGAGGTTTTCGGCACAGAGGTTATTGCAAATCCTCACATCGAGGTTATGAAGTTTTTTGATATTTAAAGAAATCCGGCTCCTTTAAGAAAGGAATGAACATAGATGGTAAGTGAAAAGGTAATTGCCGAGGCGGTTAAAAAAGCTATTGAGCAAATAAATGCCGAGGGCGATATGCAGGTTAAGGTTGGCGTATCACAACGCCATGTTCACCTGTCACAGCAAGACCTTGAAACTCTTTTTGGCAAAGGCTTCGAGCTGACAAAGCTCAAAACCCTTATGGGCAGAGAGTTTGCCTCCGAGCAGTTTGTAACACTTGTGGGTCCGTCTCTTAAAGCCATTGAAAAGGTAAGAGTGCTGGGACCCGTACGCAGTCACACACAGGTTGAAATTTCACGCACAGACACGTTTGTGCTTAAAGTCAGCCCTCCGGTACGTCCCTCCGGCGTGGTTGAGGGTTCAGAAAAGCTGGTGCTTGTTGGTCCCAAGGGCAGTGTGTATCTTGACTGCGGTGTTATAATTGCAAACAGACACATACATCTTACACCCGAATATGCCGAGAAAAACGGCATAAAAGACGGCGATATGGTTGATGTTCTGGTGGAAAGCATCAAGCCAACAAAGTTTTTTGATGTGCAGGTTCGTGTGCGTGACGATTTTAATACTGAAATGCACATCGACACCGATGATGCCAATTCTGCCGGAATTAAAAACGGCGACAAGGTAATAATTCTTAAAAAATAAAAAAGCGAGGAAGTTATCAATGTTTGCACTTGAACGGCAAAAAAGAATAACAGAGCTTTTGAAAGAAAACGGCTCGGTTTTTGTTAAAGAACTCAGCACAGAGCTTGGCGTTACGGAGGAAACCGTTCGCCGTGACCTTGAAAAGCTTGAACAGCAGGGCACACTTCTGCGAACTCACGGAGGTGCCGTGCCCCTGGACGAAAACACTCACGAGCTGTCTCTTGAAAAACGCAAAGCATCAAACACAACCGCAAAAGCACACATGGCAGCAAAAGCGGCAAAGTTTATTCTGCCCGGTGATACAATTTTTTTAGATGCGTCAACAACTACGTTCTATATAGCCAAAGAGCTTAAAAAGATGAAAAATATAACCGTTGTGACAAACTCACTTCGTGTAATGAACGAGCTTGCAGACACACCGGACATTAAAGTGATTGCCGTTGGCGGCATGATAAGCCACAACCAGTCGCTGGTGGGCAGTCTTGCGGAAAACAATATTAAAAATAATTATTTTGTAAATAAAATGTTTTTCAGCAGTAAGGGTGTTTCTGCCACTTCGGGAATACTGGAGAGCAACGAGCAGGAATGTGCCATAAAACAAAGCATGATGAAAAACTCTACGGTTAAAATTTATCTTTGCGATAAAACAAAAATAGACCGTATCGGGTTTGTAAAGCTTGCTGATATAAGCGATATTGACTGCATTATAACCGAAAAAAATGCACTCACCAAAGAACTTACATCAATTTTTGACGAATATAAAACCGACGTGGTAACAGTATAGAAGAAACGGCTGTGACAAAACTAATTGTCACAGCCGTTTCTTGTTGATGTATGAAATTTTGTTGGCATAATTTTTGAATGGGCGGATGTTTCTGTCCGCCCGTTAGTAAGTTGTCACAAACCTGTATGGCGTGTTGACCCGGCACGCCGGTTTACAACCTCTCCGTCAGCCATCCGGCTGCCAGCTCACTGCGGTTCGCCCACGCACGGCTCTGACAATTCCCCGAATTGTCATTCACTACCGTGCATGCTTCGCCCCCTTACACAGGAGAGGCTTGTGACATCACAACCCCGTAGGGACGGACGATTCTGTCCGCCCGTTTAAATTCTTTGTCTTTGCTTAAATTGCAGGCATCATTGTCAATCCAAAATGTTTCGACTTAATTTTCT
>JAZNOL010000106.1:0-19585 GCA_045580815.1 Clostridia bacterium
GGGGGACCGTCGCAGACGGTGGGTGGATTCAAAAAGTACAAACCCGTAGGGAACGGTTCATAACCGTTCCGTAAAAGAACACCCCCCACATGAAACGGTCCGTGACCGTTCCGACTTTTTTAAGCAATCCCGGCTTATCTCATGAAAAAAATGTCAAAAAATTAACATTCCTAATAAATGTTTTTGTTTTTTTTGCCGAAACTCAAAAAAAATAAAGGATTTTCACTATAAAATACAGAAATTAGAATATGGAGCAATTTTGAACATTTATAAAATTGCGGCAGAAAAATTTTTTAAAACTCTGCCACTCAGTCGCACAAAAAATCCTCACAAATCGTGTCGATTGAAATATAATTTAAAGGAGAGAATTAACCATGACCGAAAACAAAAAGGTTTTAACCTGGCTTGAAGAAATGAAAGCTCTTGTAAAACCCGCTAACGTTGTATGGATTGACGGCAGCGAAGAACAGCTCGAAGCACTCCGTGCCGAGGCTGTTTCAACAGGCGAAATGATTAAACTCAATCAGGAAGAGCTTCCCGGCTGTTACTACCACAGAACAGCTCAGAATGACGTTGCCCGTGTTGAAGACAGAACTTTCATCTGTACAAGCACAAAAGAAGATGCAGGCCCCACAAACAACTGGATGGCTCCCGACGAAATGTACGCAAAGCTCACAAAGCTCTATGACGGAGCAATGGCAGGCTCAACAATGTATGTTATCCCCTTTATGATGGGTATGAAAGGCTCAAAATTCTCAAAAGTAGGTATTGAGCTTACAGACAGCATTTACGTTGTTCTCAACATGGCTATTATGACAAGAATCGGTCAGGTAGCACTTGGCCACATCGGCGAATTCGGCGATTTCACAAAATGTCTCCATGCTAAAAAAGACGTTAATCCCGAAGAAAGATACATCGTTCACTTCCCCGAAGACAACACAATCTGGTCAATCAACTCCGCTTACGGCGGCAACGTGCTTCTTGGCAAAAAATGTCTTGCACTCCGTATTGCAAGCTTCCTCGGCCACAAAGAAGGCTGGATGGCTGAACACATGCTTATCGTAGGTGTTGAAAATCCCCAGGGCGAAGTTAAATATATTTCTGCCGCATTCCCCAGCGCTTGCGGTAAAACAAACCTGGCAATGCTTATCCCGCCGGAAGCTATGAAAGGCTACAAAGTATGGACAGTTGGTGACGACATCGCCTGGATGAGAATCAACCCCGAAAACGGTCAGCTTTATGCTATCAACCCCGAAGCAGGTTTCTTCGGCGTTGCTCCCGGCACAAGCTCAAAATCAAACTACAACGCACTTGCTACAACAAAACAGAACACAATCTTCACAAACGTATTTGTTCGTGATGACAAAACTGTTTGGTGGGAAGGTCACGACGATGCTGCTCCTGCTCACGGAACTGACTGGATTGGCAACGAATGGACTCCCGACAGCGAAACAAAAGGCGCACACCCCAACTCACGTTTCACCGCACCGGCTAAATTCTGCCCCTGCATTTCAAGTGAATTTGAAAATCCGGAAGGTGTGCCGATTTCTGCTATCGTATTCGGCGGCAGACGTGCTAAAACAGCTCCCCTTGTATATGAATCATTCAGTTGGGAACACGGCGTGTTCGTAGGTGCTACAATGGCTTCTGAAACAACAGCAGCTGCTGCCGGTGCAGTAGGCGTTGTAAGACGTGACCCCATGGCTATGCTCCCCTTCTGCGGATACAACATGGGCGACTATTTCGCACACTGGCTTGAAATGGGCAAAAAGCTTAAAAACCCGCCCAAAATCTTCCACGTTAACTGGTTCCGTCGTGGCGAGCAGGGCGAATTCCTGTGGCCGGGCTTCGGTGATAACCTCCGTGTTATCAACTGGATTCTTGACAGATGTGCAGGCAAAGTTGACGCTAAAGAAACACCTATCGGTTATGTTCCATTTAAAGAAGACCTCAACCTTGAAGGTCTTGACCTTACAGATGAGGTTGTTGACGAACTTCTCAGCGTTAAGAAAGAATACTGGATGGAAGATATTCAGGGTCAAAGAGAATTCTTTGCAAAATTCGACAGACTCCCGAAAGAAATTGCAGACCAGCTTGACGCTCTTGAAAAGAGATTCAACTAATTTAAAAAACATACGCCTTTGTGCGTAATTTAAAAAGCAGATGCATAATGCATCTGCTTTTTTGTTGTATAGAGAAGTTCTCCTTCGTCAGACTTCTCTATACAACCACGCCTCCTACGGCAAAACAAAAATACCGTAGGAGGTGCTGTTATGTACTTATTCTGTTCTAAATGGCCCTTCGTACTCGATTTCCGGCGGTGCCGGAGGAGATACGGGAACTTCTTCCTCCGGCACCGCTTCTTCCGGCTGTTCCGGTTGAGGCTCATCCTCTGCATATTCCTGATTCTCCGGCTCACGAGTCGGTTCTTCGGGCACGGGTTTTGTTTCCGGTTTTTCCGTGGTTTCAGTATCTTCCGCCTGCTCCGGCTCATCTGCCGGCTGCAAATCTTCATTTTCGGGAGCATCCGTTTCTTCCGGCTCTGTAACAGGTTCCGGCTCAACAGGTGCAGGCTCTTCTGCCGGTTTACCTAAAATATCTTCCTCGGTAATTTCGGGTGTTATACCCGAAAAATCTATCACCGGGTCGGTTTTTTTGCCAAAAACCGATTTATGCAAACCGTAAAAGGTGAAACTGCACACCAGCGAACAACACAAAAAAACGCCCCAAAACTTCACGTTTAGTCTGCGCATATTTATTGAACAAATCAGCATTATCACCGATATGATAATTGCCAAAAAACATAAAATTCCAAGTATATATGTCAACACTCTCATCCTTTCAACCATTATATATTTATTATATCCTCCGCAATACAAAATGTCAATAGCAAAAAATCAAGTTTTTGTCAAGTTTTTTTGCCCTAAACTCTTGATTTTTTCATATAAATGTTGTACAATATAAATATGTATATATTATTATACTCATTATATAATAAAAAACTCAGGGGGATTTATTTATGGACAAAGAAAAAGTAATAACCAGAATTACCGATGTTGGTCTTGTTGCGGTTGTGCGTGCAGATTCAAGCGAGCAGGCAATAAAAATTTCCGACGCTTGTCTTGAAGGCGGATGCCCGTCAATTGAGCTGACATTTACTGTGCCCGGAGCACACAAAGTTATTGAAGAACTTGCAAACCGTTACAGCGACGGTTCAATGCTGCTTGGTGCAGGCACTGTTTTAGACAGCGAAACTGCAAGAATTGCAATTCTTGCCGGCGCAAATTACATAGTAAGCCCGGGCTTTGACCTTGAAACAGCAAAGCTCTGTAACAGATACAGAATTCCTTATATGGCAGGTTGCATGACAATTACAGAGGTAATCCGTGCAATGGAAGCAGGCGTTGATATTGTTAAAATTTTTCCTGCTGACCTTTTCGGGCCTACAATTATCAAGGATATAAAAGGTCCGTTGCCCCAGGCAAAAATGATGCCTACAGGCGGTGTTGACGTTTCAAACGTTGACAAATGGATTAAAGCCGGTGCGGTTGCAGTAGGCGCAGGAAGCTCACTTATTGCAGGTGCAAAAACAGGCGATTACAAAAAAATTACCGATACAGCAAAAGAATTTATAGCAAAAATTAAAGAAGCAAGAGGAGAATAATAAAATGGCAAAAGTAGTAACAATGGGAGAAATCATGCTCAGATTATCAACTCCCGGTAATGAAAAATTTATACAGGCAGACGAGTTTGACGTTTGCTACGGTGGCGGCGAGGCTAACGTTGCAGTGAGCCTTGCAAATTACGGTCACGATGCGGAATTTGTAACAAAAGTTCCCGAAAATCCTATTGGTGAATGTGCTGTTGCGGCACTTCGCAAAATGAACGTAAAAACAGACAATATTGCAAGAGGCGGCGAACGTCTCGGCATTTATTTCCTTGAAACAGGTGCGGCAATGCGTGCTTCAAACGTTGTTTATGACCGTGCACATTCTTCAATTTCAACTGCAACAGCAGCGGATTTTGATTTTGACAAAATTTTTGACGGTGCAGACTGGTTCCATTTCACAGGAATCACTCCCGCTGTATCTGATGCAGCGGCAGAGCTTACCGAAGCTGCCCTTAAAGCAGCAAAAGCAAAAGGTGTTAAAGTAAGCTGTGACCTCAATTTCAGAAAAAAACTCTGGTCAAGCGAAAAAGCACAGAAGGTTATGACAAATCTTATGCAGTATGTTGACGTATGCATAGGCAACGAAGAAGACGCAGAAAAAGTTCTCGGTTTCAAACCCGGAAACACAGATGTTACAAGCGGTGAGCTTGAGCTTGCAGGCTACAAAAGCATTTTTGAACAAATGGTTGAAAAATTTAACTTTGAATATGTAATATCGTCTCTTCGTGTTTCTCATTCCGCATCGGACAACGGCTGGTCAGCCTGCATTTATTCAAGAGACACAAAAGAATTTTATCATTCAAGAGAATACCGCATTGCACCTATCGTAGACAGAGTGGGCGGCGGTGACAGCTTTGCCGGCGGCACAATCTGCGGTTTCCTTGACGGCAAAAACTTCAAGGACGCATTGGAATTCGGTGTTGCGGCATCAGCGCTTAAACATACAATTCCTGGTGATTTCAACCTTGTTACACGCAGTGATGTTGAAACACTTGCTGCAGGAGACGGTTCAGGACGAGTTCAGCGCTAAGCTTTAACTACTTTTTTATCCGTTGGAGGATTAGTTATGAAACATTATATAACAGTTTTTGAGGGAAATGACAAAATCCAAACATATTTACTCAATATTTTGCCGTCGTTTTCTTCCGGCCGCATTACAATAGGACGTTTGCCTACAAACGACATTGTTTTACCTTATCAGTCAGTATCACGTAGCCACGCAGTAATCGAACTGCGCGGTGACGTGCTTGATATGGTAGACACCGGCAGCTTAAACAAGCTGCGTGTCAACGGCATTGCTTACGAAAGAATCCGTTTAACAAACGGGGTTTCGGTTGCAATCGGCACTTCGGTAAATATAATTTCTCTGCAGTACACAGCTGTTGCCGAATCTGACGCTCCGAAAGTTAAGCCAATTAATTCGGTTGATGACAACACTGTTATATTCAACATGAACGGACAGCAAAACGCTACGTCTGCAAGTGTTCCCTCCAAACCCGAATCCGACAAAGCCGAAGATGACGGTTGGGCGCCCATGCCCCGCGGAACTTCCCACAAAGCAACTCCGGTTGCTCCTTTGGGACAAAACCATCCTTCAGCAAATACACCATCACCATCACAATCACAGTCCGAGCCACAAACTCCGGATTCTGATCCAAAGCAGACTCCAACTAAAACGGCTTCTCCATCAAAAGCCTATATGGGCAGACGGTTTATTGCTTTTATGGCTGATATGGTAATTTGTACTTTTATGATTATCGGTGCAGCCGTACTCATGCTGATGTTGCTTAACAACGTTTTTGGCATAAAGGTTATTGCCCTGCTTTCGTTCCTGGTTGCAATTTCTGTTTCATGGATATATAGCACCCTTGGCGAATCGGGTGAATCGGGTGCAACGCTTGGCAAAATGGCGGTAGGACTAAAGGTTGTTGACTGCAAAACAGGCAGTACTGTTTCTGTAAAAACAGCGTCAATACGGTTTTTCTCAAAATTTTTATCTATGTTTATTCTGTTTGCCGGATTTTTACCTATCTTTGGCAAAAAACAGACTTTTCACGATTATTTGAGCAAAACAAAGATTATAAAAAACAACTGATTTAAGGAGGAGCACTCATGGCTTTTATACAGTGCGCTTTTAAAAGCGAGGCTCTCGGCGGAGAAACCAATTTTTACATGGCTTTGCCGGATAATTTTGAAAATTCAAAGGTTTTGTATCTGCTTCACGGGCTTTCTGACGGACACACAAACTGGATGCGCTACACCTCGGTTGAGAGATTTGTACGCGAGCGTGGAATTACGGTTATCATGCCTGATGGCGGCAGAAGCTTTTATACCGATATGAAATACGGCAGGGCTTATTACACATATATAACAAGCGAGCTGTATGACTATGTAGGCAAGGTTTTTAAGTTAAACCAGACCCGCGAAAATACTTTTGTTGCCGGTCTTTCAATGGGTGGTTACGGTGCTGTGAAACTTGCACTTCGCAATCCGGATAAATACGGTGCGGCGGCGAGCTTTTCAGGCGTTTTGGATATTGTTTCACGGTTTGATGCTGTAAACGAGCTTTCCGGTGAATGGAAAAAGGATATACATCTTATTTGCGGTGGTGAGCCTGTTAAAAACACCGATGACGACCTGTTTTATCTGCTTGACAAATACGTTTCTGACCCGAAAATGAAAAAACCGCGTATTTATCAGGCTTGCGGTACAGAAGATTTTCTGTATACCGACAATCAGCAGTTTAAAGAAAAAATAAGCCATCTCGGATTTGATTATAAATATGAAGAAGGTCCCGGCAATCACAACTGGGAATTCTGGAACGAATATCTGCCCAAGGCACTTGACTTTTTTGAAAATAAGGAGAAAAAGTTATGAAAAAACCGTATATTATTGCTGTTGACAGCACAGCGGATATGCCCCGTGATATTGTGGAAAAGTTCGATATAAGAATTGTTCCGCTTTATGTTAACCTGGGCGAAAAAAGCTACCGTGACGGTATTGAAATAACAAACGACGATATAGAAAAATACGTTAAAGAAACAGGAACCTTGCCCACAACCTCAGCGGTTGACCCGGCAACGTTTATTGAATTTTTTAAAGAAACTTCACAGGAAGCTGAATTTGTTATTTATTTTTCAATAAGCAGTGAAATTTCCTGTTCTTATCAGAACGCCTGCCTTGCAGCATCGGATTTTGACAACGTTTATGTTGTTGACTCAAAAAGCCTTTGCGTCGGTGAGGCACTCAGCGTTCTAAAAGCCTGTGAGCTTGCCGAAAGCGGCAAATCTGCACAGGAAATTCTTGATTACATAGAAGCATATAAAACAAAAATAAACGGCACTTTTGTTATAGACAAACTTGACTATCTGCACAAAGGCGGCAGATGCAGTGCGGCGGCGGCGCTTGGTGCAAACGTGCTTCAGCTTAAACCCACAATTGAACTGAAAAACGGTAAGCTGGAGGTTGGCAAAAAATACCGCGGCAAATTTGTCAAGGTGGTTGCTTCGTATATTGCCGACCGTCTTGAAAACGCAAAACCCACTGACAAAAGAATTTTTCTTGCATTTACACGATGTGACGAGGCTGTTGCACAGGCGGCAAAATCCGCTATTGAAGAAAGCGGACTTTTTGACGAAATTATTGTCGCAGATGCCGGAAGCACAATTTTCTGCCATTGCGGACCGTCAACTCTCGGTATAATGTTTGCCGACGAAAACTTATAATTTTGATTAAAGGAACGATTGCTCATGCCACCAAGTAACATGGACTTTTCAGATGCTCCCGAGGTATTGAGGGAATTTTTGAAATATCAGCTTGTTATACAGGGAAAATCCCCTGCAACCGTGCATGAATATTATTATGACCTGCGGACGTTTATGCGGTTTTTACGCACTCAGCTTGACAGCCCCGGCACAAAAGATGCGGAGTTTGAAACAATTGACATACGATGCGTTGATATAAAAATGCTTGAAAAGGTAAACTTACCTATTTTATACGATTTTCTGGCGTTTTCAAACATTAACCGCGAAAACGATGCCTCCGCAAGAGCACGCAAGGTTTCGGCACTGCGCTCGTTTTTTAAGTATCTTACCGAGAAAAAGGAGCTTCTTTCCTCAAATCCCACGTTGAAACTTGAAACGCCCAAAACACGCAAATCGTTGCCATCGTATCTGTCCCTTGAGGAATCAAAAAAATTGCTTGAAACTGTTGAACGTGGCGGAAACCTGCGTGATGTGTGCATGATAACTTTGTTTTTAAACTGTGGAATGCGGCTTTCCGAGCTTATCGGGATTAATCTTAAAGATATCAAAGAAGACACAATCCGTATTTTAGGAAAAGGTAATAAAGAACGCACCGTTTATTTAAACGACAGCTGTAAAACCGCAATTGCCAACTATCTTCGGGTGCGACCTGTGGATGGGCTTAAAGACCCGGAGGCACTGTTTATCAGCCAGAAAAAAAATCGCATCAGCGATGCGATGGTGCAGGTTATTGTTAAAAAATATATTGAGGCATCCGGGCTTGACCCCGAAAAATATTCCCCTCACAAGCTGCGGCACACGGCGGCAACGCTTATGTACCGCTATGCAGACACGGATATCCGTGTTTTGCAGGAAATTCTGGGACATTCCAACCTTAACACCACCCAGATATACACTCACGTTGAAAACGAGCAGATGAAGAATGCCGCAAAGAAGCATCCCCTCGGATAAACGTAATTAAGCCGAAAACGGTGATTTTTAATGAAAGCAAAAGATTTTTATACATATGCTTACAGTCTTTTTGACGATGTAACCCCTTTGGTGGTTGATTGCGGAAAGCTGTGCGATGCCGCCTGTTGCAAGGGCGACGACGAAACTGGGATGTACCTGTTTCCTTTTGAACACGTGATGTTTGATGATTGCCCAGGCAATTTTAAAATAGAAAAGTCCGAATTTGAATACGGCGGCAAAAACGTCGATATTTTACTGTGCGAGCCTTTTTGCAAAAGGGAAACCAGACCGCTTGCCTGTAGAATTTTTCCTCTCGTCCCCTATGTTGATGAAAACGGCAATTTCAATATTGTTATGGACAGACGGGGAAAATATATGTGCCCTCTTGCCACGGCAATGACAAAAGACGACCTTGACGAGGAATTTGTGCGTCGGGTGACATATATTTCAAAAATTATGATGAAAATTCCTCAGCTTAAAGAATTTATTTGCGAACAAAGCAGACTTATTGACGAAGTTTGTTTTATATAAAACCATATGCGACAGCCAAAGGGCTGTGCCTTACATATGAAAGGAGAAAATTATGGAGCCTACAACCAAAAAAAATCTTGAGCTTATGGCATACAAAATCCGTAAGCTTGCACTGACAGGCATTTACAACGCAAACTCCGGTCATCCCGGCGGTTCGCTTTCTATTGCAGAAATTATGTCAGTTCTTTATTTTGACGTTATGAACGTTGACCCCAAAACACCTAAAAATCCTGACCGTGACCGTTTTGTTATGTCAAAAGGGCACTGTGCACCGGCACTTTATGCAACCCTTGCTTACAAAGGCTTTTTCCCTGAAAAAGACGTTGAAACACTGCGTAAAACCGATTCTTATATGCAGGGACATCCGGATATGAAAAATATTCCCGGTGTTGATATGTCAACCGGTTCTCTCGGACAGGGAATATGTGCCGCAAACGGCATGGCTCTTGCAGCAAAACTGGACAATAAGGATTACCGTGTTTATGCGGTTTTAGGCGACGGCGAGCTTGAAGAAGGACAAGTCTGGGAAGCGGCTATGTTTGCAGCTCATTATAAACTTGACAATATCACTGCATTTGTTGACCTTAACCTTTTGCAGATTGACGGCGATGTGCGCAAGGTTATGAACCCCACTCCCGTTGACAAAAAATTTGAGGCGTTTGGCTGGAACGTTATCGTGACAGATGCTCACGATGTTGAAAAGCTTAAAAACGCAATTGAAGAAGCTAAAAATACAAAAGACAAGCCCACAGTTATTATTGCAAACAGCGTTAAGGGCAAAGGCGTTTCATATATGGAAAACAACGCCGCATGGCACGGTGCCGCACCTAACGAAGAACAGTTTAAGCAGGCTGTGTGTGAGCTTGATGCTAAAATAGAAGAACTGGGAGGTGGCATAAATGGCTGAAATTAAAAAGGTTGCAACCCGTGAGGCTTACGGTGAAGCCATTGCAAAATACGGCGAAGAATATGACATTGTTGTGCTTGATGCTGACCTTTCAAAATCCACAAAAACCGCAACATTTCAGAAAAAATTCCCCGAAAGATTTATAAACTGCGGTATTGCCGAGGCAAACATGGTTTCAACAGCGGCAGGTCTTGCCAGCTGCGGAAAAACCGTTTTTGCAAGCTCATTTGCTATTTTTGCCGCAGGCAGAGCATACGAACAGGTAAGAAACTCGGTGGGTTATCCCCATCTTAACGTTAAAATTGCCGCAACTCACGCCGGAATTTCTGTTGGTGAGGACGGTGCAACACATCAGGCAATCGAAGATTTAAGCCTTATGAGAAGCATTCCCGGCATGGTTGTAATTAACCCTGCCGACAGCGTTGAAACCTTTGGTGCGGTTAAAGCCGCAATCGAGCATGACGGCCCGGTTTATCTGCGTTTCGGTCGTCTTGCAACAGAGGTTATTTATGACGAAAATTATAAATTTGAGCTTGGCAAAGCAAGCACCGTTAAAGACGGCAGCGATGTTACAATCATCGCCTGCGGTATGATGGTTGCAGAAGCGATTCATGCGGCAGAAATGCTTGAAAAAGACGGTATTTCCGCACGTGTTATCAATATGCACACAATTAAACCTATTGATGCCGATGCAATTGTAAAAGCCGCAAAAGAAACCGGTGCAATCGTAACTGCTGAAGAACACAGCATTTTAGGCGGTCTCGGCAGTGCAGTTGCCGAGGTTGTTTGTGAAAATTGTCCTGTTCCGGTTGTGCGTGTTGGTGTTGAAGATAAATTCGGAAAATCCGGCACACCGGCGGCACTTCTTAAGGAATACGGTCTTACACCCGAAAATATTGCCGAAAAAGCAAAACTTGCAATTTCTAAAAAATAAATTAACAGTCAAAAAAGAGGCTGTAGCAAATCATTTTGCTACAGCCCTTTTGTAATATTAAAATTAAATAAGTTGCATCTGCTGAAACGGTTGGTCCTCGTCACGCACAGCACGTCCCGATGAGGGAATTTTTTCGCTCAGATACGGTTTAATATCCTCAAATCCCATATCCTCCGCCGCACATATGCTTTGCAGGATTTTGTCACGTTTTGACAGATAAACCTGCACGCCCTGGGTATCACGTTTTGCTTTGGGCGTAATCAGCGAGGTGTTTACAATAAGGCATCTGCCGCCCTTGCTGTTTAAGGCAATGAGCTTGTCCTCGTCAATAAACATCATCTGTGCAAGTTTAACTTTCATATAATAAGAATTGGTAAGCTTTTTGCGGTTGGTTTTTGTTTCAAAGCTCTTCATTTCAACCTTTGCAATTTTGCCGTTTTCAAAGGCAAACAGCATATAGCCGTGGAAATCCGAGGTTGCAACGGTGAAGATTATTTTTTCGCCCGGGTCCATAGACAGCAGATTGGGCAGATATTCGCCCATTGCGCTGGCTTTGCAGTCGGGGATGTCGTTTATCTTTGTTTTATAAGCCTCGCCGCCATCTGTGAACAGAATAAGCTCATCACGGTTAGAAGCCTCAAATTCGCAGATAATTTCGTCATCGGGCTTGAGCTTCTGCTCCGATGCGGCACGAAGTGACGCCATGGAAATCTTTTTAAGATACCCCTCACGGGTCAGGAAGATTTTAAGGCGATAATCTTCAACAAATTTTTCAATGGCAACATCAACTTCTTCAACCTCGCCGCTGTCGATAATGCCTGTTTTACGGTCTTTGCCATATTTTTTGATTATATCTTTAAGCTGATTTATAATCACGCCGTTAATTCCTTTTTCTGTTGAAAGGATTTCTGTCATCTCGGCAATATCGGCTTTGAGCTTGTCAATTTCGTTGATGCTTTTTAAAATATATTCTTTGTTAAGATTACGAAGTTTGATTTCCGCAACGTATTCTGCCTGAATTTTGTCAATTTTAAATCCTTCCATGAGGTTGGGAACAACGTCGCTGTCCTGTTTTGTTTCACGGATGATTTTAATTGCCTTGTCAATATCAAGCAAAATGCTTTTAAGACCCTCCAAAAGGTGAAGTCTTGCGGATTTTTCGTTTATATCATATTCGAGGGCACGTCTTACGCATTCGCGGCGGAAATCGCACCAGTGAGCAATGATTTCTTTAACACCCAGCACCATCGGCGTGGCTTTTATAAGCACATTGAAGTTGCATCCAAAACTGTCTTCAAGAGGCGTCATTTTGAAAAGGCGGTTCATCAGTTTGTCCGGGTCGGTGCTGCGTTTTACGTCAATTGCAATTTTTAAACCGGTCTTGTCGGTTTCGTCACGTATATCCGAGATTTCACGCACTTTTCCTGCTTTTACACATTCAATAATTTTGTCGATAATAACCTCGGTTGAGGTACTGTAAGGAATTTCATAAACCTCAATACAGTTGTTTTTCTTGTCAAAACGGTATCGTGCACGAACCTTGAACGAGCCTCTGCCGCTTTCAAGAATTTTACGCATTTCTTCTTTGTCATAAATAATTTCGCCGCCGGTTGAAAAATCCGGTGCAATAATATGCTCAAAAACATCACAGTTTTTGCTTTTGAGATACCCTATTGTTGCCTGGCACACCTCACGCAGGTTAAAACTGCATATGTTGCTTGCCATGCCAACGGCAATACCCTGATTGGGGTTTACAAGTATGTTGGGAAATGACGTGGGCAGAAGAGTGGGCTCTTTTAAAGTGCCGTCATAGTTGTCCATAAAATCCACAACGCCCTTGTTTATGTCACGAAACAGCTCTGCCGATACTGAATCAAGTTTAACCTCGGTATAACGTGATGCTGCATAAGCCATGTCACGGGAATACTGTTTACCGAAGTTTCCTTTTGAGTCAACAAGAGGCAGAAGCAACGCCTCGTTACCTCTGGTAAGACGCACCATTGTTTCGTAAATAGATGCATCGCCGTGAGGGTTAAGCTTCATGGTCTGACCCACAACGTTTGCGGATTTTGTTCTGTTTCCGGTTAAAAGCCCCATTTTATACATGGTATAAAGCAATTTGCGGTGAGCAGGTTTAAATCCGTCAATTTCTGGAATTGCACGGGAAATAATAACGCTCATGGCGTAGGGCATATAGTTTTTTTCCAAAGTGTCGGATATATTCTGTTTTGTAATTTCAGCCATTTATACCACCTACCCTACATCAATCATATCAAGATACTCATCGCCATGCTCGGCAATGTAATCTTTACGTGCCGCCAGGTTGTCACCCAGCAGAATATCAAACATTTCTGCGGCTTTTTCCGCATCGCCCGGTGTCACCTGAATAAGACGGCGTGTTTCAGGACTCATTGTTGTAAGCCACATCATTTCGGGCTCGTTTTCACCAAGACCTTTTGACCGCTGGATTGTGTATTTTACGTCACCAAGCTCTTCTAAAATCTCGGCTTTTTCTTTTTCGTTGTATGCAAAATAGCTTTTGTCTTTATAAGTAATCTCAAACAGAGGAGATTCTGCAATATACACATAACCAAGCTCAATCAGAGTGGGCACAAGAGCATAAAGCATCGACAGAATCAGCGTGCGTATCTGGAATCCGTCAACGTCCGCATCGGTGCATATAATGACCTTGTTCCAACGGAAATTAGCCATATCAAAGGTATTGAAATCCTTGTTGTGTTTGGTTTTTATTTCAACACCGCAACCAAGAACCTTGATAAGGTCGGTTATGATTTCGCTTTTAAAAATCTTTTCGTAATCGGCTTTAAGACAATTAAGAATTTTACCTCTTACGGGGATAATTGCCTGAAACTCCGCATCTCTGCCCTGTTTGCAGGCACCGAGAGCAGAGTCACCCTCCACAATGAAAACCTCACGTTTTGAAAGGTCTTTGCTTCGGCAGTCAACAAATTTCTGTATGCGGTTTGTCATGTCAATATTGCCCGAAAGCTGTTTTTTGATATTAAGACGTGACCGCTCTGCCGATTCACGGCTTCGTTTATTGATAAGCACCTGATTACAGATTTTTTCGGCATCAAGTTTGTTTTCAATAAAATAAATCTCAAGCTCATGACGTAGAGTTTCGGTCATGAAATCCTGAATAAACTTGTTGGTAATAGCCTTTTTGGTCTGGTTTTCGTAGCTTGTCAGGGTTGAAAATGAGTTGCCGATAAGAATAAGGCTGTCCGCAACGTCCTGATAAGTGATTTTTGACTCGGTTTTGTTATACTTTTTGTTGTTTTTAAGATACTGGTCAATAGCGTAAACAAAGGCACTGCGCACAGCCTTGTCGGGCGAACCGCCGTGTTCAAGAAAACTGGAGTTGTGATAATATTCTGTAACAAACACCCTGTTTGAAAAGGAGAAAACCATATCGAATTTTACTTTGTATTCGGGTTTGTCCTCACGGTCTCTGCCTTTGCCCTCGGCGTTTATGTGCTTGTATGCGGTGAGAATGTCTTCGCCGCCCAGCTCGGCAATATAATCGTCAATGCCGTTGGGATAAAGATATTCTGAAATTTTTATACCCTCCGGAGTTTCGTTATAGAAAACAAGCTTCAAACCGGCGTTTACAACCGCCTGTTTTTTCATAACGGTTTCAAAATATTCCGCAGGCACGTCGATGTCGGTGAAAACCTCAAGGTCAGGCTTCCAGCGGATTGTTGTGCCGGTTTTTCTGCCTCCGTAGGGAGTTTTTGTAAGCCCGCCGATGTTTTCGCCTTTTTCAAAATGGAGCTCATATTTAAACCCGTCACGGGTAACGGTTACGTCCATAAATTCAGAGCTGTACTGTGTTGCACAGCTACCCAGACCGTTAAGACCCAGGCTGAACTCATAGTTTTCGCCGTCGTTGTTGTTATATTTACCGCCTGCGTACATTTCGCAGAAAACCAGTTCCCAGTTGTAACGGTTTTCTTTTGGGTTAAAATCAAGGGGAATACCACGTCCGTGGTCAACAACCTCTATTGTATGGTCAAGATAACGTGTTACCTCAATAACATTGCCGTAGCCTTCACGTGCTTCGTCAATGGAGTTTGACAAAATCTCAAAAACAGCGTGCTCACAGCCCTCAAGCCCGTCCGAACCGAAAATAACCGCCGGACGAAGACGCACTCTGTCGGCACCTTTGAGAGATGAAATACTGTCGTTACCGTAATTTGTGTTCTTTTTCATTATATTTTAAAGCAGCAAAACACGTTTGCCTGCAATCTCCCTTCTTTTTTTAATATTGGGGCAATTAATATTATACTCTTATCAAATTTCGGCGGCGGCTTACAAAAAAAGCCGCCGACCGGGAAAAATCTTTATTTTGTACCGAAAATACGGTCACCTGCATCGCCCAGACCGGGAACAATGTAGCAATGGTCGTTTAATTTTTCGTCAACTGTTGCACAGAAAATTTTAACGTCCGGATGGTCTGTTGCAAGTTTTTCAACACCCTCCGGTGCTGCAATAATGCACATAAAATAAATTTCTTTGCAACCGCGTTTTTTAATCATGGTAATAGCATCGCTGGCACTGCCGCCAGTTGCGAGCATGGGGTCAACAACAATAACCTGACGTTCTGCAATATCTTCAGGCATTTTGAAATAATATTCAACCGGCTGAACTGTTACCGGGTCACGATAAAGACCGATGTGACCTACTTTTGCCGCCGGAACAAGACGGAGCATAGCCTCAACCATGCCAAGCCCTGCACGCAAAATCGGCACGATAGCCAGTTTTTTGCCGGCAAGAACTTTTGTTTTTGCAACGGCAATGGGGGTTTTAACCTCAACCTCTGTAAGGGGCAGGTCGCGTGTTGCTTCGTAGCCCTCAAGCATTGTTATTTCTTCAATAAGCTCACGGAACTCTTTAGAACCGGTGTTTTCATCACGAAGAATAGAAAGCTTGTGTTGTACAAGCGGATGGTCAAGAACAGTAACATTTTCAAAAATTTTCATCAGTAAAACCCTTTCCTTTATATATTTCTTATATTATGTAAATTATGCTTCCAAAGCAGAAATTTTATCAATACGATTCTGGTGTCTGCCGCCTTCAAATTCGGCTTCAAGCCAGGATTTTACAATCAGAACAGCCAGGTCCGGACCGACAACTCTGCCGCCGAGAGTAAGTATGTTTGAATTGTTGTGGCGTTTTGTCATCTGTGCGGAATACACATCGGAGCACATTGCCGCACGAATACCTTTGATTTTGTTTGCGGCAATGCTCATGCCGATGCCTGTTCCGCAAACAAGAATACCGCACTCACATTTTCCGCCTGTTACACTTTCGCATACAGGTTTTGCAATATCCGGATAATCAATGCTTGTTTTGTCGAAGCATCCGAAATCTTCAAAATCAATATTCTGTGATTTAAAATAGTCAATAATAGTCTGTTTGAGTTCAAAACCGCCGTGGTCACATCCGATAGCAATCATGGTTAAACGTCCTTTCTTCAGCTGTTTTTTTGTTTTTCTTCAAGCTCCTGCTCTGCCTGGGATTTGCGAAGATACATGGGCAAAAGCTCATCGGCACTTATAAGTCTGCCGTTTTTCGCAAGTTTTTCTGCCGCAGATGCAACCCCTGATGCACAGGGCATTGCAAGAGACGGGGGAGCAAGGGTTATATTTTTGTTTGTTGCGAGTATATCGCTGTATTTAAAAATTCCGTCACCGGCAAAAATGCAGGGTACAGATATTTTTTGGACAATTTCTTCAAGATTTCCCATGTCGGGAGAGAGAATTTGCTCTACTGCCTCGCCGGTAGGACGGTATGCGGCATAAAACACGTTTTTGTTGCGTGCATCGGTTATAACATAAATATCTTTGTCAGCCGATGCAAAATTATACGCCGCCGCTTCAAGGGAACATACGCCGGCAACAGGAGTATCAAAGGATACGGCAAGACCTTTTACGGTGGCAATGCCTATGCGAAGTCCTGTAAATGAGCCGGGACCTGTTCCGCAGGCGAAAACGTCAATATCCGCCGGGGTTAACCCCAAATTTTTCAAAATTTCGTCAACCATCGGCATAAGTTTTACCGAATGGGTCAGCTTGTTGTCAAGATAATAATTTGCCATCAGTCTGCCGTCTGATATGATAGATGCCGAACAGGCAGAACATGACGTGTCAATTGCAAGAATTTTCATTTTTTTCCTCCGATTTAAAACCGGAATTTATTTCAATTTCACGGTATTCGTCGCCGATTTCAAGATTGCGGCTTACTGTTATGTCAAAAACCCTGTCAAACTCCGAAACATCAAGAAGCTGGGGCCACTCAAGAAAGCTGATTCCGTCTGTGCCGATATAATCTGAAAGACCTGCCTGATAAATTTCGTCCGGGTCGGATATGCGGTATAAATCAAAATGATAAACAGGTGTGTCGCCTTTGTAAATGTTCATGATTGAAAATGTGGGACTGCACACAGCCGCATCTTTGCATAAAACCGATGCAACACCCGATACAAAAGCTGTTTTGCCTGCACCTACATCTCCCCAAAGCCTCACAACATCGCCGGGTTTTAAATTTTTGGCAAACTCACGCGCAATCTGCAACGTTTCGTCATAGCATGAGGATTTGTAAATCATGGGGACGCACCTCCGTATCTTAAATCAATTTCAAAATATACCATTATTAATTATACAACTTTTTTTGCGATTTGTCAATATCTGCGCTAAAATCCGCGGTTATATAAAGATGTTACACCGCCGTAGGTACAGACTCCGGTTTAAAGAGGGATTACAACCAAAGCAGACACAAACCGTCTCCTACCGATTTCGGTACTGTGTTGGTGTCATATGCACAAGACCTTTGAATTTGCGATTAAAATAAGTAACCGTATTAAACCCTGTTTTCCCCGAAATATCAATAACCGAATCATCAGTTGTTTTCAAAAGCTCTTTTGCCTTTTCCACACGGCGGGCGGTTATATACTCGCTTATGCTGAGCGATGTTTCTTTTTTGAAAAGTCTGCCCAGATACTGCTCATTATAATGAAAAATTGATGCAATATGCGAAATATCAATATCAAACTCAAGGTTTGAATCAATATAGCTTTTAATATTTTCAATAACTGGCGAAAATTTATCGGTTTTATCGTTATATTCTTCAAGAAGCAGACGGATATGTCCCTCAATTATGCGGCACACACCTTCACACTTTTTCTCATCAAAATCCGTTTCCATATTTGCGGTTACATCGGCGTTTTCGCCCAGAAGCTGGTATATTTTTTCGCCGCCTTTTTCGTCAAATATGTTGCCTATGTAGATAATACAGGCAACATCGCCGTTTATTATCACAGGATGAGTATATTCGTACACTCCGTTTATACAAAGTCCGCCGAAAGCGATTTTTTCTCTCATTGCCTTTTTTATGGCAAGATTGCGGCACTTAAAACAGCCATTAAATCCCAATTGACCGTACTGCTTAAAATCTGTGCATATTTTGCCCGAATGAATTTTATGCTCTCGGGGCAAAACGCACATATCGTTGCCGTAACTCCCAAAAAACAGCACACCGATATGCAGTTTTGTTCCGTACTGAATATACTGTATCAATTCGTATAAAGTTGCATGCTTCATAATAAACTCCAAAACATATTTTTTATAATTATAACACGAAAACATATCTTTTTCAACACTTTTTGTTTAAAAAAGTATTATTTGTTCAATAATTCTACCAAAAAATATAAGACATATTTTAAAATTACGATATAATATAAGTGTATTCTGTTTTCATATTGTCGAAATAAAGGAGGATTAGCATGAAAACATACAACAACGAATTAGACATTATTATTCCTGTGACTCTTGAGCTTGATGACCCCACAAAAGAGTCCATTGTTGATGATATTCTTTACCAGCATGACAACTACGGCTTTAGCCATTTTGCCCTTGCAGGTCCGGGCGGAGGCTGGCGAAGCACAGGGTGTCCGCCGGCAAAGCGGTTTGAAGAGCTTGCATTGCTTTTTAAAGCTGTGCGTGATGAGCTTTTGCCCTATGGCATTGAGTGCGGCTGGTGGGATACTCTTACCATAAAATCAGGACCTTTGGAGGGCGGCATCCGTCCAATAAAAAATGACGGAACAGAGCACGGCTTTGCTTCCTGCCCCATGGATCCGGTATTTATTAAAAAATTTACCCAAAGTGTTGCGCTGTTTGCAAAAATTGCAAAACCGGCGTTTATAATTACCGAGGACGATTTTTCCGTAGGTGCATTTGCCGGTTGTTTTTGCAAATATCACCTTGACGGGTTTGCAAAACGCACGGGCAGATATTACAGCCGCGAGGAGCTGACAAAAATTTTTGAAAAAAGAACTCCCGAAGCGCTTGATATTACAAGAGAGTGGAGAGCTTTTATAAAAGAGGGGCTTGTTAATCTTGCAAAAGCCACAAGAGCCGAGGTTGACAAGGAAACACCCGAAATTCCCATAGGATATATGCAGGCAGGATGCTCTGACCGTGATGGAGATGTAACTCTTGATATATGCCGAGCATTTGCCGGTGACCGGCATACACCGTTTTCAAGGCTTTGCGGTGCAATGTACGGCGGTTTTGATGCCAAAGCCCTGCCTCATCAGCTTTATCATGCGTTATATTGCCGCCAGCATATTAATGGTGATTTCAAATTTTATCATGAATCAGACACATTTCCGCACACACGGTTTTTTACTGCCGGGGCGCATATGCGTTCAATGATGTCGGCAGTGTATTCGTACGGCTTTGATGGGTCCACTTTTCAGACACAGCAGCTTCTTGACAATCCCAACGAAGAGCCTGCATACGGCA
>JAZNOL010000107.1:0-2043 GCA_045580815.1 Clostridia bacterium
ACCGTTTTTTTGCCCACACCGTGGGTGCGTATGATTACGTCCTTGCTTTTAACATCGCCCACGTTTTCGGCAACATCAAGCCCTAATTCACGCAATCTTTCAACCTCATAAGGGTTGTGAATAAGCTCGCCCAGCGAGCAAAGATGCTTTTTTTCGGCAAGTGCGTTTTCGGTCTGCTCAACAGCACGGCGCACGCCAAAACAAAATCCTGCACTTTTTGCAAGGGTAACTTTTTTTGTTTCCACGGTTATCCCTCCGCAAGTGCTTTAATCTTTTCGGCAAGAAATACAGTTTCTGAAAAATTTTCGCCGCCGGCTTCCATTGCCGACTCAATTTCTGTTTTAAAAACAGGTTTGCCGAAAGTAATTTTAACTTTTTTTCTGAATTTATAGTCGCCGTTTATTCCAAAAGGAACAAGCGGAGAATCTGTTTTTTTAGCCATTGCAACCGCACCGGGTTTAAAATCGGCAGGGTCAATGGTTTTAAGGCGTGTTCCCTGAGGAAAAATAAGTAAGCCGTTGCCGCCTTTTAAAACTTCAAGGCATCTTTTGACTGCTTTCACGTCATTTTCGCCTCGTTTTACGGGGATGCAGTCAATTTTTTTAAAAAACCATGCACCTAATTTTGAACCGAAAAGCTCGGCTTTAATCAGCGAAGAAATCGGTCTTTTGCAATATGCAAGCACAAGTGGCGGGTCAAAATTGCTTTTGTGGTTTCCGCAAAGGACAAATGCGCCTGTTTCGGGCAGATTTTCAAGCCCCTCAACGGTTAAAGAAAATGCACATCTGTAAAAAAGCTTTACAGCGGCAACACATATACCACGAAGCATCAGTTTCCACGCCTTTCGGTAATTATTTTAAAAACTGCCTCTATGCTCTGCTCAAGCGACAATTCGGTTGTATCAAGCACCGTTGCATCGTCCGCACATTTAAGCGGAGAAATTGCACGGTGAGAATCGTTGTAATCACGTTTTTCAATGTCGGCTTTAACCTCGTCAAAAGACACATTTTCGCCCTTTGCAACAAGCTCGTCAAACCGTCTTTTTGCACGGGCATCCACGCTTGCGGTTAAAAATATTTTAACCTGTGCATCGGGAAGCACGCAGGTGCCGATGTCTCGTCCGTCCATAACAACATCACGGGTGTCGGCAAGATGACGTTGCAAATCCGTCAGCTTTTCACGCACGCAACCGTGACGGCTTACATCGGATGCCGCCATGGACATTTGAGGTGTGCGGATTTTGTCGGAAACGTCCTCGCCACAAACAAATATGTGCTGAACACCGCCAATGTGTTTTATATCAATTTCAACTTCGGGCAGAATTTTTTCAAGACCCTGTTCGTCTTTTGGGTCTACGTCTTTCTGGAACGCAAAATAGCCGACACTTCTGTACATAGCGCCGGTATCAATATAAATGAACCCAAGCTGCTGTGAAACAGCACGGGCAATTGTGCTTTTTCCCGCACCCGACGGACCGTCAATTGCTACTTTAAATGTTCTCAAAAAATTCAGCCTTTCTGCCTGCGTATGGTCTTTATAGACTCAACATTATATATTGTATCAAAAAATTGCAAAAAAAACAAGTCTTTTTTGCAATTTTTTTTAAATTTTTTAATATTTTTTTTAATTTTTTTATTTTCGGATAATTATTTATGGATAAAAGCATAAAAAAGTGCAGAGGCATTATCATGTTTTTATAAGCACTTTGCTTGGCAAATTGGAATTTGTTTAACTGTTTTCTGAAATCCATTTCTTTGACCAAGCAAACAATGTTTCGGACATCAAATTGAAATCTACCGTTCCGCCATTTTTCATATTCAGAAATGTTTCGACAATGACCTGTTCACCAGAAGATACAACTTGGAGCAATTCTTTTTGATGGCTGATATAGTTTCCCGTTTGCTTGAAAGCAATTGCCTGTACAACAAAAGAAGCCGATTTATATAACCCTCTTAAAATATCGTCGCTCTTTTCGTGGAGCATATTGTGAACGCAGCCATGATAGATGTTGCAGGCACCGATTTTGATTGCTCGGTTCACGGC
>JAZNOL010000108.1:0-4050 GCA_045580815.1 Clostridia bacterium
CGAAGTGACTGATGAGGTGTTGTAGGGGACGGTTCGTAACCGTTCCGATAGAATATAGAGTTTCACCTCATCCGAGTTGTTTCGCAACCCATCTGTCTCGTTGCGGCTCGGTCACGCACGGCTCTGTAATCGGGCGGGAAGTCGCGTCCACCCCTACAACCGTGCAATTTTTGAGCCTTCAAGGAGAAGGATATTTGTCATGTATATAAAATAGGTTATTATTTGACGTAATCATTATTTAAGATTAGAAATAACATTGTCTGTTGCGGTAATTGTTTTAGTGTCAACAAAACTTGTTGTAATGCCGTCAATTGTTAATTGTGTGTTTAGTTGTGCTGTTATCTCTTTGTTGTTTTCAAAAAATACAACATCTACATCATAATCGCAAACATGCCACCAATTAGTGTTGAACTGTCCAAATTCAACAACAATTTCATTGACAGTATCACTTGGGATTGTTAAACTGAACGTGTTAAAACCGTATATCCCATTTTTAAATTTAAACTTACTGTCAGAAATTTTCGCTGTTTCAACAGTTTCTCCCGAGTCAGACTTAAACTGAAGTTCCAACTTATCAATATCAATGCTTTCTCCATTCATAACAACAGATATTTCACCGGTATTATGATATTTTGCAAGTCTTGACGGTATTTCTGGCAGATATTGCTTAAACACAAGAAAAAAAGATGCTATAAACAATATTATTATAAATACTATTACTACAACAGCAAATCGCTTTTTCAATCAATCACACCCTGTTAGCATTAATAACAATTCGTTTTGATAAGAACAATTAACCTTTATATATTAAAATTCGACAATAATCACCGTATTTCCTTTGTAAATTTAAGTAATTTTTATTTTGTTAATCTATTGACAAGATTCTGAAATAGTGATATAATTTATAAAGTGATAGAGGCGCAGGCTTTATAAGTATTGTGCAACACGGTTCAGCAGACCGGTTTTAAGTGCACAAAAAAGGAAAGTCTGCCGAAATTGCAGTCAGCTCTGACGGCTGCGGTTGGTTACACGGGTGAACAACTCTGTGACTGTCACCGTTTTCGGTGGAGTGCTATCGGCTTTTTTGCAATGGATTTTAGCCGGTTCTCTGTCGAACCGGTTATTTTTTAAGTAAAAAAATAATAATATAAACAGGAGGAGTTTTTATGAAAAACTATAAAGTAGGTATTATCGGGGCAACCGGTATGGTAGGTCAGCGTTTTGTAACTCTTATCGACAAGCATCCGTGGTTCAATATTGAGGTGCTTGCGGCATCACCCAGAAGTGCAGGCAAAACATATAAAGAAGCAGTGGGCGCAAAATGGGCTATGAGCTGTGATATTCCCGAAAAAGTTGCAGACATGATTGTACTTAACGCAACAGAAGATGTTGAAAAAATTGCCGGCATGGTAGACTTTGTTTTCTGTGCCGTTGACATGAAAAAAGATGAAATAAAAGCACTTGAAGACAAATATGCAAAAGCTGAATGCCCCGTTGTTTCAAACAACTCGGCACACCGTCACACACCGGACGTTCCCATGATTATTCCTGAAATCAATCCGGAGCATATTGATATTATCCCGATGCAGAGAGAAAGACTTGGCACAAAACGCGGTTTTGTTGCAGTAAAATCAAACTGCTCGCTTCAGTCATATCTTCCGGCAATGGCAGTAATCAACGAGAAATATCCTATCGACAAAGCACTTGTTACAACATATCAGGCAATTTCAGGTGCTGGCAAAACCTTTGAAACATGGCCCGAAATGGTTGACAACCTGATTCCTTACATCGGCGGCGAAGAAATGAAATCAGAAGTTGAACCCAACAAAATACTGGGTAAAATTGAGGGCAAAGAAATTGTTCCCTCAACAGCTTTGCAGATTGAATGCCAGACATACAGAGTGCCTGTTTCAGACGGTCACACAGCGGCTATTTTCTTCTCGTTCAAAGACAGCGCAAACAAACCGAGTGTTGAAGAAATTGAAAATATGTGGAGAGAATTTAAAGGCGAACCGCAGAAAGCAAACCTGCCCAGTGCGCCTGCACAGTTCCTGCATGTTTATACAGAATCTGAAGAACCCATGCAGCCCCAGATTAAAACAGCAAGAGAAATTGACGGCGGTATGGCTATCTCCTGCGGACGCTTAAGAGAGTCCACACAGTATGACTACAAAATGGTTTCAATGAGCCATAACACACTTCGAGGTGCGGCAGGTGGCGCAGTGCTTCTTGCAGAGCTTCTTTGTGACAAAGGCTATATTTAATCGAATAATCGGAGGTTTGAAATATGAAAAACGTTCCTTTTACCGGTTCAGCGGTTGCTATTATAACACCCTTTGATTCAACCGGCAAAATTGACTATACCACATTTGGTCAGATTGTTGAAGACCAGATTGCAAACTGCACAGATGCTATTGTTGTGTGCGGAACAACAGGTGAGGCTTCTGCAATGCCCGACAAAGAGCATCTTGAAGCTATTGAATTTGTTATAAACAAGGTTAACAAACGTGTGCCTGTTATTGCCGGCACAGGCAGTAACGATACTGCTCACGGCATCGCATTAAGCAAAGCGGCGGCAGACCTTGGTGCAGATGCACTTCTGCTTGTTACACCTTACTATAACAAAACATCACAGGCAGGTCTTATCAAGCATTTTACAATGACTGTTGATGCGGCAGGTATTCCGGCGATTCTTTATAACGTTCCCGGACGTACAGGTATGACAATTACGGTTGACACCTGCAAAGAGCTGTCAAAACATCCCAATATTGTTGCTATTAAAGAAGCAAGCGGTGATATTGCTCTTGCGGCAAAAATAAAAGCGGCTTGCGGTGATGACCTGGCACTTTATTCAGGCAACGACGATATGATTGTTCCTATGCTTTCAATCGGCGGCAAAGGCGTAATTTCAGTGCTTGCAAATGTTTGCCCCAAAGAAACTCACGATATGTGTCAGCTTTATTTTGACGGCAAGGTTAAAGAAAGTGCTGAGCTTCAGATTAAATATATGGATTTGGTTGGCTCGCTGTTCTGTGACGTTAACCCCATCCCCGTAAAAGCGGCAATGAATTTGATGGGTTATGCAGCAGGCGATGTACGTCTGCCACTTGAAAATCTTTCTGCGGCTAATGTTGAAAGACTTAAAGCATCAATGAAAAACGTGGGTATCATTTAATTCCTTTTTGGAGGTAACACAAATGACAAACATTATTTTAAGCGGCTGCTGCGGAAAAATGGGCAGAGTTATTGCAAATCTTGCCAAAGATAATGAGGATATAAACATTGTTTACGGCGTTGACCCCTCCTGTGGCGAAATGGATTTTGAGGTTTTTAAATCTATTGACGATTGCGATAAAAAAGCCGATGTTATTATAGATTTTTCGCATCCGTCAGCCTTTGACGGGTTGGTAAGCTATTGCAGACGCACCGGCACACCTATTGTAATGTGCACAACAGGACTTTCCAAAGAGCAGATTGACGAGCTTAAAGTGCTTTCAAATGAAGTTGCGGTATTCTATTCCGCAAATATGTCACTGGGCGTAAATGTGCTTATCAAACTTGCACAGAAAGCCGCAAAAGCCCTTTACGGCAATTTTGATATAGAAATTGTTGAACGTCATCATAATCAGAAGCTGGATGCTCCCAGCGGTACAGCCCTTGCTATTGCAGATGCAATTGATGCTGTGCTTGATGATGATATGCATTACGAATATGACCGTCACGCACGCAGAGCAAAACGCCCGAAAGCCGAAATCGGCATTCACGCAGTGCGTGGAGGAAGCATCACAGGCGACCATGAGGTTATTTTTGCAGGTCAGAGTGAGGTTATTGAAATAAGCCACCATGCGGCAGGCAAAGAGATTTTCGCCGCAGGCTCGCTCAAAGGTGCACAGTTTTTAAAAGGCAAACCGGCAGGTATGTACTCAATGGACGATATGCTGGGTAATATAATAGGATAAAATACAAAACCACCGCAACATTGACTTTATTAATGGTTATAGAATATACTTAAGAGGAATTTATTATGAATATAATCGAAAATATAACCAC
>JAZNOL010000109.1:0-10224 GCA_045580815.1 Clostridia bacterium
CGAAAAGCATGACAGCTTTATTTCTCCAACAGACAACGGAAAAATTATTATGGAATTTTCCGGCAAAGAGCTTGTTCAGGGAGAGTCGGACGCTTCGAGTTTCCCGTCCGGCGGACTTCGTGCAACCTTTGAGGCACGTGGTTACACCGCATGGGACCCCACATCTTTTGCTTTTATAAAAGGAAACACCCTTTGCATTCCGACGGCGTTTTGTTCGTATGGTGGTGAGGCACTTGATAAAAAAACACCGCTTCTTCGTTCCATGGAAGCGATCAACCGTCAGGCAATGCGTATTATAAAGCTTTTCGGCAATGAAAATGTGACTTCTGTAAAGACAACAGTAGGTCCGGAGCAGGAGTATTTCCTCATTCCTATTGAGCTTTATGACAAACGCCCCGACCTGCTTTACACTGGCAGAACACTTTTTGGTGCAATGCCGCCCAAGGGACAGGAAATGGACGACCATTACTACGGTACAATCAAATCTAAGGTTAAAGCTTTTATGAAAGAGCTTGATGAGGAGCTTTGGAAACTTGGCGTGCTTGCAAAAACCGAGCATAATGAGGTTGCACCGGCACAGCATGAGCTTGCGCCTATTTTTACAACAACAAATATTGCCGCTGACCACAACCAAATTACTATGGAGCTTATGCAACGTATTGCAAAACGTCACGGTATGGTATGTCTGCTTCACGAAAAACCCTTTGCCGGCGTAAACGGAAGCGGCAAGCACAACAACTGGTCGCTTTCCACAAACACCGGCAAAAACCTGCTTGACCCGGGCGAGACTCCGCACGAAAATGCACAGTTTTTGCTGTTTTTGTGCGCTGTTATTAAAGCTGTTGACGATTATCAGGATATGCTTAGAGTTTCTGTGGCATCTGCCGGAAATGACCATCGTCTCGGTGCTAATGAGGCACCGCCGGCAATTATTTCGATGTTTTTGGGCGATGAGCTTACAGAAATTCTTGAATCAATAGAAAACGACAACGAGTATGATCCCAAAGAAAAGGTTCAGATGAAAGTCGGCGTGCACGTTTTACCCCGATTTCCGAAGGATTCTACCGACAGAAACCGAACAAGTCCGTTTGCATTTACGGGTAATAAGTTTGAGTTCCGTTCACTTGGTTCATCGGCATCAATTTCAGGTCCCAACATTGTTATCAATACTGCTGTTGCAGAGGTTTTGAAACAGTTTGCAGACGAGCTTGAGGACAAAGAAAACTTTAACGATGCATTACACGAGCTTATTAAACGTGTTATTAAAGAACACAAGCATATTATTTTCAACGGCAACGGTTATGACGATGCATGGATTGCAGAAGCCGGAAAACGCGGTCTGCTTAATCTGCCTACCACGCCTGATTGCCTGCCGTATTATACAAGTGAAAAAAATGTTAAACTGTTTACCGAGCACAAGGTTTTTGCGGAAACCGAGTTGCAGTCCCGTCAGGAAATCAAGCTTGAAAATTACTGTAAAATCATCAGCATAGAAGCACATACCATGATAGATATGGCAAACCGTGATATTATGCCGGCTGTGTCTGCATTTATTAAAAGTATAAGCGAAGCAGTTGTGGCAAAAAAAGCGGCTGTGGCTACTGCAAGCTGTGCGTATGAAGAAAAGGTTATAGAAAAGGCATCAACACTTCTTGCACTTATGTGCGATAAAACTCAAACTCTTGAAAATGTTTTAAACAGTCAGGATAAATCAACAGAAAATCTGCAAAAAGAAGCGGAATACTGCAAAAACAGTATTATTCCTGCGATGGAAACATTGCGTAAAACAGCGGACGAGCTTGAATTGATAACCGAAAGAAAATATTGGCCATATCCTACATACGGCGATTTGCTGTTTGGTGTAAGATAACAGAACTAATAAAAGCTGTGAGACACATATGTGTTATCACAGCTTTTTGTGTATACAATTTGTGAGGAATATATGAAATACAAAAAATGTATAAAATAGATAAAAAAATAACAATATTTTTATGCAAAATTAGGGCTTTTCAAACCTTGATTTTTGTAGTATAATATACAATGGGTGGAATTGGAGAATTGTTAATTTTCTGATGCCGTCAAAATGATGAAAAATTTCCGCAAAAAGGCGGTGAGAACATGGCAAAGCAGAAATCCGCATCAAGCTATCTTTGTACCGAGTGTGGCTATGAAACAAGCAAGTGGATGGGCAGATGTCCTTCCTGCGGACAATGGAATTCTTTAAGCGAAACAACACGCATTATCGGCAGCGGCAAAACCGCATCATCAAAAGAAGTGCGAGAGGTTAAAGTTAAAAGCCTTTCCGAGATAAATACAGAAGCAAACAAACGTGTTGTTACGGGAATAGGCGAGTTTGACCGTGTTCTTTGCGGTGGTATTGTTGAAGGCTCGATTGTGCTCATCAGCGGCGAACCGGGCATAGGCAAATCAACACTTATGCTTCAGGCGTGCGAAAAGTTTTCCGATACAAAAAAAGTGCTTTATGTGTCGGGTGAAGAATCCGATTCGCAGATTCGTATTCGTGCGGACAGGCTGGGTCTTGATTGCAGTAAGTTATATTTTCTCGGTTGTACCGATATGGATGCGGTAATTTCGGCAGCAAAACAGACAGATACACAAATTCTTATTATAGATTCAATACAGACCATGCAGACCGAAAACGCCACCGGCACAGCAGGGAGTGTGTCGCAGGTGCGTGAATGCTGTATGCTGCTTATGGAATACGCAAAATCCTGCGGAGTTTCGGTTATTATCACCGGTCACGTAACAAAAGACGGTGGAATTGCCGGTCCTCGTATTTTGGAGCATATGGTAGACTGCGTTTTGTATTTTGAGGGCGAGAGGTTTAAAACCTACCGTATACTGCGTAGTGTAAAAAACCGTTTCGGCTCAACAAACGAAATCGGCGTTTTTGAAATGCTTGAAAAAGGTCTTTGTGAGGTTGAAAATCCGTCGCTGAAATTCCTTTCCGGCAGAACAGAGGGGTGCATCGGTTCATCTGTTATGTGCACCATGGAGGGGACACGCCCCATTCTTGTGGAGCTTCAGGCACTCAGCGTTGCCAGCGGCTTTGCCGCACCGAGACGTGTTGTTGCCGGGCTTGATTACAACCGCACAATTATGGTTCTGGCGGTTGCCGAAAAAATGCTGGGCGTTAAAATGAACGACCAGGATATTTACATAAATGTGGCAGGCGGAATAAAAATAAACGAGCCTGCAAGCGATTTGCCTGTGCTTCTGGCGGTGTTGTCGTCACTTAAAAACAAAGAGCTTGCTCCCGGTGTTGCGGCAATAGGCGAGGTTGGGCTTACCGGCGAATTGCGATATGTTGCGAATATGGAAAAACGGCTTTTTGAGCTTGAAAAAATGGGCGTAAAAACCTGTGTTCTGCCTTATGCAAATAAAACAGAATACAAGGGTAAAATAAAATTGGTTTATATCGGTAAAATAAACGAGCTTGCAGACAGTCTTCTTGAAGGAGTAATTTATGAGCGAAATAAAAATTAAAGCATACGCAAAAATTAACCTTTCGCTTGATGTTCTCGGCAAACGAAGCGACGGATACCATGACCTTTCCACAGTGATGCAGACGGTGTCGCTGTGCGATGATATTACGGTATCTCTTCGTGATGACAATCTTATAAAAATATCTTCCGACAGCGATAAAATCCCCTGCGGAGAAAACGACCTTACCTATAAGGCGGCAAAAGCATTTTCCGATGCAACAGGGATTGAGTTTGGTGCTGATATACACGTTGAAAAAAATATTCCGGTTTCCGCAGGTCTTGCCGGCGGAAGTGCCGATGCGGCGGCTGTGCTCAGGGCGTTGTGCATACTTTTTGAAAAAGATGCAATGGCTGATGAAATTGCCCGTGCATCGCTTTCAGTGGGGTCAGATGTGCCCTTTTGTCTGCACGGCGGATGTTGCCTTGCAGAGGGCAGGGGAGAAATCCTCTCGCCTTGCAGAAGTCTTGCAGACTGCCATATTGTAATTGCTACGCCGGATGTGATGGTTTCCACAAAATGGGCTTTTGAACAGATTGATTCAAATAATCTGAGCGAACATCCGGACACAAACGGGCTGATTTCGGCACTTGAAGCAGGAAATTTAAGGGAAGTGGCAATCCGTATGTATAATGTGTTTGATACGGTCAGTGCCAGAAAATATCCGGCTATTGAAAAAATAAAATCAAAAATGATTGACTGCGGTGCTCTTGGAAGTATAATGAGCGGCAGCGGTCCCAGTGTTTTCGGTGTATTTGACGATTTTGAAAAAGCATCGTATGCGGCGAAAATTCTTGAAACCGAAACGCGCCATGTTTCAGTTTCAAAACCGGTTTAAATTCGGTATTTCAAAAGTTAAGCCAAAGGCTTGCTTTTTAAGTATATATATTCACAAAATTTCATAAAGGAGGAGGTAGGGTATGACTACCTTAGAAAAAATCACCGAGTTGCAGAAAATCAAAAGAAAACTTGCACTCGGCGGCGGCAAAGACAAACAGGATAAGCAGCACTCAGCCGGCAAACTTACTGCGCAGGAAAGAATTGCTCTTCTTATGGACGAAGGCAGTTTTATTGAAATCGGCGCACTTGCGGGTAGTGAAAACGGCAGAGCCGTTCCTGAAGAGGGCGTAGTTTGCGGTTACGGAAGTGTTGACGGCAGACTTACCTATGTTTATGCGCAGGATTACACAGCTCTTGGCGGTGCAATGAGCAAGGTGCAGGCTGACAAAATCTGCAACACAATTGACATGGCTGTTAAAATGGGTGCTCCCGTTGTTGCTATGTTTGATTCGTGCGGTGCACGTGTTGATGAGGGTATTGAAATCCTCGGTGCATATGGCAGAATTTTTAACGCAATCGGAAAAGCATCCGGCGTTATTCCGCAGATTGCTCTTGTAATGGGCACTTGTGCAGGCTCGGCAATGATGGCTGCACAGATGCAGGATTTTGTTGTTATGACAGAAAAAGCTCATATGTTTGTAAACAGCACACAGATTGTTGCCGGCGCAACAAGCACGGTTATTACAGATGACGAGCTTGGCGGTGCAAAAGTTCACGGTGAAAAATCCGGACTTGCACAGTTTGTTTATGAAAACGACGAGTCGGCAGTTGCAGGCGTTAAAGCTATGCTTTCATATCTGCCCTCAAATAACCTTGAAGATGCTCCCGAAATGCTTTGCGATGAAGCAGATATGAACAGAGTTTCTTCAGCACTTATGACAGTTATTCCCGATGACGTGGATGCTGACTATGATGTTAAAACAGTTATTGCCGAAATTGCAGATGCAGGCTCATTTGTTGAAAGCGGCAAAGACTATGGCAAAAATATTGTAACAGGCTTTGCTCGCATGGGCGGAAGAAGCGTTGGTATTGTTGCAAACAACGCCGGCAGAACACTTTGCGGCGGCTGCACAGAAAAAGCGGCAGCTTTTGTAAACTTCTGCGACAGCTTCAATATTCCTCTTGTAACACTTGTTGATGCAGACAGCTTTGTTGTAAGCAAAGAAGCAGAACAGAGCAAAATGGCAAAAGCGGCATCAAAACTTATCTGTGCATTTTCACAGGCAACAATGCCCAAAGTTACTGTTGTTCTCCGTAAAGCATACGGACCGGCGGCACTTGCAATGTGCAGTAAGGTAACAGGTGCAGACATTGTTTTTGCATGGCCTACAGCTGAAATTTCTGTTATGAATCCCGACGGTGCGGCTTGCGTGATGTTTGCTGACCAGATTACAACAAAACAGTCACGTCAGGCAAAAGCAGACGAATACAGAAAAACATACGCTTCACCTTACGAAGCGGCAAGACTCGGCTATGCTGACGATATTATTGAACCGGATTCAACACGTCCGAGAGTTATTTCAGCTCTTGATATGCTTTACAGCAAGCGTGATGTTCGTCCGGCAAAAAAACACACTAACGTGTAATCGGAGGGTTTGAAAGTGGATACAGCAGCAACTCTTTCCCAAATGGTCACGATTACGCTGATGGGTATTCTGATTGTATTTTCAGTTCTGATTATACTGTGGGCAGTAATTGAAATCATGCACGCAATAGTATCAAGAATTGAGAAAAAACCCGCAAAAGCCGAACAGGTAAAGCCCGCACAGGCGGCTCCGGCAACACCAACAGTGCCGGTTGCTTCGGCAGATGAAGATGAAGAAATTGCAGCAGTTCTTGCAGCGGCAATTGCAGCTTTCACATCAGGTGAAAACAGTTCATCAACATACAATCTCAGAATAAAATCATTCAGACGTATATCAAAATCACAGTCTGCGTGGAACAGCGATTCCCGTGGCGGTTATGAAATTATTTAACAGCAGAAAGGTGACAAGAAAAATGAGAAAATTTGTTATAAACGTAAACGGAAAAGCATACGAAGTTGAAGTTGAAGAAGTAGGCGGCGCTCCCTCTGCTGCTCCTGTGGCAGCGGCACCGGCAGCAGCTCCTGCACCGGCAGCAGCTCCTGCACCCGCAGCGGCTCCTGCACCCGCAGCAGCAGCGGCACCGGCGGCAGCTCCGGCAGGTGCAACTGTTGTTAAGGCTCCTATGCCCGGCACAGTTCTCCGTATAGATGCAAACGTAGGTGCAAGCGTGAAAAAAGGTGATGTGCTTCTTATTCTTGAAGCAATGAAAATGGAAAATGAAATTGTTGCACCTTGCGACGGCGTAGTTAAAACAGTTATGGTATCAAACGGTGCGAGTGTAAACACAGATGATCAGCTTATAGCATTAGGCTAAAAAAAAGGAGTGCATAAACGTGAGTTTTTCACAAGGTATCATGGAGTTCCTCAGCAAAACCGGTGTGAGTGAACTTTTTAACACAGGCGGGGCAGAGCTTATTATGGTGGCTATTGCCTGCGTGCTTTTGTACCTTGCTATTGTCAAAAAGTTTGAGCCACTTCTGCTTTTGCCTATAGCATTTGGTATGTTACTTGCAAACCTTCCGCTGGGCGGAATTATGCATAAAGAGTTTTTTAATGCAGATACGGCAACAGGTATAGATTTTCAAAGCCTGTTTAAAAAAGGCGGTCTTAT
Organism: Clostridia bacterium; assembly: GCA_045580815.1. Lineage (GTDB taxonomy): Bacteria > Bacillota > Clostridia > RUG12999 > RUG12999 > JAZNOL01. The sequence continues at coordinate 7,042 of JAZNOL010000109.1, forward strand.
TGACTGGCTGTATTTAGGCGTAAAGCTCGGTATTTATCCCTCGCTTATTTTTATGGGCGTTGGTGCAATGACAGACTTCGGTCCCCTTATTGCAAACCCCAAAAGTTTGCTTTTGGGTGCGGCGGCACAGCTTGGTGTATTCATTGCGTTTTGCGGTGCAATACTGCTTAATGTAGGTTTTCCGGATTTATTTCCGCAGTTTGACCTCAACGGTGCAGCTTCAATCGGTATCATCGGTGGTGCAGACGGACCGACTGCAATTTTCGTTACAAAAACACTAAAACCCGAGCTTCTTTCGGCGATTGCCATTGCGGCATATTCGTATATGGCGCTTATTCCGATTATTCAGCCGCCGATTATGAGAGCTCTTACAACAGAAAAAGAGCGCAAAATTGTTATGACACAGCTTCGCACAGTTTCAAAAACAGAAAAAATTATTTTCCCGATAGTTGTTACTATCGTTGTAGGTCTTATTGTTCCCGATGCAGTGCCGCTTGTTGGTGCTCTTATGCTGGGTAACCTTATGAAAGAATGCGGCGTTGTTGACCGTATTGCAAAAACAGCACAGAACGAGCTTATGAACATCGTTACAATTCTTCTTGGTATATCTGTCGGTGCAACAGCGGATGCGGCAACATTCCTTACTCCGTCAACCCTCGGAATTATAGCTCTCGGTCTTGTGGCGTTTTCAATCAGCACAACCGGCGGACTTCTGTTCGGTAAGCTTATGTGCAAAATTACCGGCGGGAAAATCAATCCGCTTATCGGTTCGGCAGGCGTTTCAGCCGTTCCTATGGCGGCACGTGTTGCACAGGTTGAAGGTCAGAAAGCCAACCCGTCAAACTTCCTGCTCATGCACGCAATGGGCCCCAACGTGGCAGGTGTTATCGGTTCTGCCGTTGCGGCAGGCACATTCCTGGCAATGCTTGCAAAATAATGTAAATACTTAATATCCGCACAGAAAGGATGAAAATAATGACTAAAAAATTAGGAATTACGGAAACCGCATTGCGTGATGCTCATCAGTCGCTTATTGCAACACGTATGCCCACTTCCGATATATTACCGATTATAGAAAAAATGGACAAAGTGGGTTATCACTCACTTGAAGCATGGGGCGGCGCAACTTTCGACAGCTGTCTGCGTTTTCTTAACGAAGACCCGTGGGAAAGACTCCGCAAAATCAAAGATACAGCAAAAAACACACCGTTGCAGATGCTTTTCCGCGGTCAGAATATCCTCGGATACCGTCACTATGCAGATGATGTTGTAAAATATTTTGTTGAAAAATCAATTGCAAACGGTATTGATATTATCAGAATTTTTGATGCCGTAAACGATGTGCGTAACCTTAAAACTGCTATTGAAGCAACAAAAGAGGTTCAGAAACGTGAAGGCAGAGGTCATGTTCAGGCAACTGTATGTTACACAATCAGCCCAGCAAAAGCTCACACAACAGAAGGTTATGTTCAGCTTGCAAAAGAACTTGAAAGCATGGGTGCAGACTCAATCTGTATCAAAGATATGGCGGCACTTCTGCTTCCATATAAAGCATATGAGCTTATTTCAGAAATGAAAAAAGCGGTTAAAATCCCGATTCAGCTTCACACACACTACACAAGCGGTGTTGGTGATATGACATATTTAAAAGCTGTTGAAGCAGGCGTTGACGTTATTGATACAGCAATTTCGCCTATGGCACTTGGCACATCACAGCCTCCCACAGAGCCTATTGTTGCATCGCTTCAGGGTACAGAGTGGGATACAGGTCTTGACCTTGGTGCACTTTCAGAAATCAGCGGCTATTTCACAAGCCTTCGTGAAAAATATATTGACGAAGGATTACTTGCAGAAAAAATGCTCCGTGTTGACGTAAACACACTTATTTATCAGGTTCCCGGCGGTATGCTGTCAAACCTTTATTCACAGCTTAAACAGCAGAATAAAACAGATAAATTTGACGAAGTGCTTAAAGAAGTTCCGAGAGTGCGTGAAGACTTTGGCTTTCCGCCCCTTGTTACTCCCACAAGCCAGATTGTAGGTACACAGGCTGTTCTTAACGTGCTTGCAGGCGAAAGATACAAAATGATAAGCAAAGAGTCAAAAGGCTTGGTCAGAGGCGAATACGGCAAAACTCCCATGCCCATCAGCGATGAAATTAAAAAGAAAATCATCGGCGATGAAGAGCAGATTACATGCCGTCCGGCTGACCTTATCAAACCTGAGCTTAAGAAAATTGAAGCAGAAATGGCACAGTACAAAGAACAGGACGAAGACGTTCTTTCTTATGCACTGTTCGGTCAGGTTGCCGAGAAATTCTTCAAAACAAGAGCGGCAGGCAAATATAAAGTTGACACTGAGCTTGGCAGTGTGGAAAATAAAACCCAGCCGGTTTAATTTAAAACTTAGGGAGGATTGCGGCAAAATAGCTTTGCCGCAGTCCTTTTTAATAAAAAGGAAAATGTATCATGAAAAATGAAATACGGCAGAAACTAAAAAAACTGCGGGCACAAATGCCGGCAGCAGAGGTCGCTGAAAAAAGTGTAAAAGCAGCTCAGTTGTTTTTGCAAAGTGATTTTTATAGAACGGCAAACCAGATTATGCTTTATATGAAACTTGGCAATGAAACAGATACATCCAACATAATAAGCAGAGCGTTTGCTGACGGTAAACGGTTGATTTTTCCGGTTACAGAGCAAAAAACCGGAATTATAACTCCGGTTTATGCTGAAGAAAAAACGGTTTTCAAAAAAGGCAATTTCTCGGTTTTGGAACCTGTTGATGCAGAAAAAGCCGATATATCAAAAATTGATGTAATAATAGTGCCCGGTGTCGCTTTTGATAAAACCGGCGGCAGAATAGGCTTTGGTAAAGGCTGCTATGACAGACTGCTTAAAAATATAAATGCCGTAAAAATAGGTTGCTGCTACGAATTTCAGATTTGTGAGCATATTCCTTGCGACGAGCATGATATAAAAATGGATTTTATTATTACGGAAAACGGAATAATTAATTGTAATAATTTAATTTGATTTATAAAATAAAAAGGGGCTGTAGCAAAATGCGCAGACCGCATAAAGCATAAATTATTCTGATACAAAGCGGTTTAGAAACTAAAGACTTTTAGGAAGAAACAGTAGAATATATGTGGAAATTCGCCCTTCGGCGAATTTCTTAATTTAG
>JAZNOL010000110.1:0-23772 GCA_045580815.1 Clostridia bacterium
ATATAATCATAGGGTGAAAGGAGGTTTTCTTTTGCAATATTTAATAACATTTTTGGAGGGTATAATATCATTTATATCTCCATGTATTTTACCGATGCTGCCGGTGTACATCTCATATTTTGCAGCAGACGCCGGACAAAAAAAGAATATTTTTATGCGTGCTGTAAGTTTTGTGATAGGGTTTACTTTTATTTTTTGCCTGCTTGGACTTTTTGCCGGCACAGTAGGATCGTTTCTCAAAAAATATCAGACGGCGGTTAATATCGTAAGCGGAGCAATTGTAATTGTTTTTGGATTTAGTTTTCTTGATATTATCCACTTGCCGTTTTTCGGCGGTGTCGGAAAAACCGTAAAAATAAAAAGTGTATTCTCGGCGTTTTTGTTCGGAATGGTATTTTCAGTAAGCTTGACACCGTGCGTAGGTGCATTTTTAGGTTCGGCACTTATGATGGCTTCAGGGTCGGGAACGGCATTGCAGGGATTGCTTCTTCTTCTGACATATTCGGCAGGAATGGGGATACCATTTGTAATTTCTGCTATACTGACAGATCGGCTTAGTGCACTGTTTGGTTCAATAAAAAAGCATTACAGAATTGTCACTACGGTATGCGGAATTTTCTTGATTACAGTGGGCGTTTTAATGATGCTTGGTATGATAAATGTCCTAATGGGACTGTTTTCGTGAGGTGATTTTATGAAAAATCAAAAAGGGCTAATAATTGGTGTTATAATTTTTGCGTTGGTTATGGTTTTGGCTGTTTTTGCTTATAATAGGTTGTCGCAGTCATATACGCCACCCGAAACATCACCGGACACAGTGATTTCGGAATCTGATGCGGACAGCAACACAGCTAAGTCGCCGGAGGAATCCAACGTGATACGGGCAACGGATTTTACCGTTGAAGACGGAGTCGGAAACAGTGTTTCCCTATACTCATTTAAAGGTAAGCCGATTGTGGTAAACTTTTGGGCAACCTGGTGCGGACCGTGTAAAAGTGAGCTTCCGGCATTTGAAAAAGCATACAAAACTTACGGCGATGAGGTTGAGTTTATGATGGTGAATTTAACTGACGGGCAGCGGGAAACAATTCCAAAAGTTAAAGAATTTATTGGTGAAAACGGATATACATTTCCTGTTTATTATGACACGAAGTACAGCGCATCTGCTACATACGGAATTTCTTCAATTCCGGCAACGCTGTTTGTGGATGCTGACGGTAATGTGTATGATGGACGCCTCGGTGCAATGAACGAGAACACACTTTTTAGACTTATTGACGGTTTGATAGGAGGATAAAATTATGGCTGTTACACTTAATCCGGATAAGGATGTTGTAAAAACAATTAAAGAAGGACTTAAAGCAAAAGGCGGATATTGCCCTTGCCGTATTGAAAAAACAGAAGATTTCAAATGTATGTGCAAGGAGTTTCGCGAGCAGATTGCTGACCCTGATTTTGAGGGTTTTTGCCACTGCATGCTTTATTATAAATCAAAAGGATAAGGAGAGAGAAAAATGGCTGAAATTACAGTAACAAAACACAATTTTGAAGCAGAGGTTTTAAATTCGGATTTGCCGGTGCTTGTTGATTTTTGGGCAACCTGGTGCGGACCATGTAAAATGATAGCTCCGATTGTTGAAGAATTTGCTTTAAAATATGAGGGAAAAGTGAAAGTTGGCAAAGTGAATGTTGACGATGAACCGGAGCTTGCATCTCAGTTTGGTATTATGAGCATTCCGACACTTATAGTGTTTAAAAACGGTGAAGTTGTGGAAACCTCAATAGGTCTCTGCAATATGGAAAAGCTTGAAAAGCTTTTAGGACTTTAAAGAACAGAGGCGGTGGCAAATCAAATTTGCCACAGCCTTAATTTTATGCCATATTATATTTTTTGAGCATTGCTTTTTCAAATTCAAGCAGATATTTTGCTTCTTCGTCAATGCGTGCTTCGCTGGGATTGTCAATTAAATCCCTGAACACATGAATATCTCTGCCCACTTCGCCGCCCTGCATTACAAAAGGCTCGGAAACGATGCGGTTTTTGTAGTTTATATCAGCAAGTGCACCGAAAATTTCGTCCCAGTCAAGATGACCTCTGCCGGGTGCCGTGCGGTTATTTTCGCCTGTGTGGAAACTTGTGAGCTTGTCACCTACAAGACGGATTGCATCGCCGATAGAATTTTCTTCAATGTTCATGTGGTATGTATCAAGCAGAACACCGATATTTTTGCTGTCAACCTGTGCCGCATAATCAAGAGCTTCCTGTGCTGTGTTTATAAGACAGCCCTCAAAACGGTTAACTGCCTCAACGCAGTAGGTAACGCCGCAATCTTCGGCTGTTTTGATGATTTCACGCATACTTTTCAGACTGTTCTCAAGAAGCGGACGTTTGTCATTAAGAACATAAGACGGTGTTCCCCAACCTGCATAGCTTACGCCTGAAAGAAGCTTGCCGTCCATTTTGCCAATCTGATTAACAATACGTTTGAGATAGTCAACACCGCCAAGACGCACTTTTTCGTCTGGTGACGAAACATCGTATGCCGGGTCAAGACCGAGGCTGTAAGTCAGCTCAATGCCAACCTCATCAGCAAGTTTTTTAAGAGATAACAATTTTTCATCTGTCATTTCAAGAAGCGGCTGTGCCTGAAATTCAAGCACGTCAAAACCGATGTCGGCTGCTTTTTTTATGTATTTTGCGTGATCGGCATCCCAGTTTTTCTCCCAGAAATTCATAAAAATACCAAGTTTGTTCATAATTTTTCCTCCTGAAATTTTATTTACATAACATCAACGTCATAGCCGAGATATTTGTTAAATGCTTCTGCCACAGCATCCATATGGTTGCCGAAAGTCACGCACAGATGATGCTTGTATCCGTTTTCTGCCATATAGTTTGAAACGTTGTTAATGTTTTCTTTCTGTACAACCTTGCCGCTGCCAAAAAATTCTTCTTCAATAGGGTCGTTTGTAAATTTACCCTCGGTAACAAAAGCGCAAACCTTGCCGTTTTCTGTTTTAACACTGCCAAAAGTAATGTTGCCGGTTTTGATTTTCCCTTTGTTTACGCCTACGCCGCTGCCTGCGCCGTAGCTTTTTTTGAACATCAGATGCTCAATGATTTCGCCTTTGCCTTCAAGCATAGAAATCGGCACAGGACCACAATGGAACATAATTGCTTTGTCATCTGCATCACCGTAGTTATTATTGTAATCCAGCAGTGTGCATGGAGAATCTGATGCAAGAGAAAGTGCGCGCATCATTACTGCGTTTGTCACGTCAACCTCACAGGCAGCTGCAATACCCATTTCGTTAAACAGACAGAGACTTGTACATGGTGCGATACCAAGCTCGGTCTGGAACTCGTTCCAGCAGCGGATAGCAATTGCATCAAGGTTTAAATCCTTTACAACATCTTCAAGAACAACCTGCAATTTTGCCATAGTTTCAAGTTTTTCCTGCGGATATCCGGCAAAATCTGTGATTTTTAAAATATCGTCAATTTTTGATTTCATCTCAGTATCAGACACTTTTTTAATACGTGCAAAAATCTCGCTCAGGTCAACAGTTTCCACATTGATGCCCTTTTTCTGCAAAGCAATTTCGTCAACACGCACAGTTTTAAATGCAGTTGTTCTTGCACCGATTGCACCGATGTTAAAGGATTTCATGCCTTTTACTACACGGCAGATTGATGCAAAACGAGCAAGGTCAGTGGCAAAATCAGCACTTTTTATGTCAACAACAAATTTCTTTGTCAAAGTGAACGGAATATCCATTTGACGAAGCACGTTGCACATTGCAAATTTTCCGCACATTGCATCACGGCGATGAGCAAAATCCATTTTTCCGATTTCATCGGGACACGCCTGAATCAGAATCGGAACTCCTGCATTTTTAAGTGCGCTTTGTGCACCGTTTTCGTCACCGAAATTGGGCAGACACAAAATTACGCCGTCAAATTTGCCTCTGTTTTCTTCAAGGAACTGAGCATAAATTTTACCTTCTTCAATTGTTTCAACAGCACCGTAGCGCGTTTTGTCGGTATCCATGCAGATATAATTATATCCTGCATCGGTTACTGCTTTTTTGAGATCTTCTCTTGCTCCGTCAATGGATTCACCCGGGAAAAATCCCCTGTTGCCAAAATAAAGAGCAAAGGTTAAATTTTCTTTCATTTAATATCATTCCTCTCATAATTATCTATATCGTTATAGTTCTATAACGATATAGTATCATATTTTTTAAATTTTGTCAAGACTTTTCTTGACAAATTGCAAAAATAAAAATATAATATATATATGAATGGGAGAGATTATATTGAAAAAAGTAACTATGAAAGATATAGCAAACGAGCTGGGCGTAACAATCGGCACGGTATCTCATGCACTCAACGGGTTGTCTGATATTTCGGAAGAAACAAAAGAAAAGGTTTTTGAAGCGGCAAAACGTATGGGTTATATATCAAACGGACCGGCGGCATCTCTGCGGTCAGGCAAAACAAACACTATTGCGGTTATTGTGCCGGATATTTCAAACCCTCATATTGCTCATCAGATAAAGCTCATTGACGGCAAAATCAAAGAAGCAGGATATTCCACAATTATTTTTAACACCGAAGAAGACGACAAGCTTGAATATAATGCTGTTGTTACCGCTTGCAGTAAGCAGGTTGACGGCATTTTGCTTTGTCCTGCACAGCACAGCACAAAAAATGTGGAATTTCTTGATACTCTTAATATTCCCTATGTGCTTATCGGAAGATTTTTTGAAAATTTTGATACGGATTTTGTGTGTGCGGACGATGTAAAGGGCGGATATATAGCCGGAAACTATCTGATAGAAAAAGGATGTACAAATCCGGTATACATTGGTCCCGAAGAATACATAGTATGTGGAAAACTGCGTTTTGAAGGGCTTTCAAGTGCATATATAAAACACGGCACACCGCTGACTCACGACCGATATGTTGTAATGGATCCTAAAGGCGACGAGGTTTCGCAAACTTTTGAAAATTTGAAAAAATCTGATTTTACGTTTGACTCTGTTGTAGCATTTTCGGATTTGCTTGCGTTCAAAACAATTTCGTGCCTTAAAAAGCTGTATCCCGACAAAAATATCCCGGTAATCGGATTTGATGCTGTAAACTGTCATATGTTCATGCCGTTTTATAACGTCAGCATAGGTATGGTAGAGCAGGGATGGTCAAATTCGGCAAGCATACTGCTTGCAAAAATTGGCGGAGAAACAAAACGTTTTTGCGAATTTATTGACGTAAAGCTGTTTGAGTTTGATAATTGATTTACTAAATAATTTAAAGCGGCAAAGGATTTGTTCCTTTGCCGCTAAATATTTATCTTAATACTGCACCGCAGTTATCTGCAAGTGATTTAAGCACTTTATCCATAACAGCAGTAACCTCATCTTCACCAAGGGTATGATCCATGCTGCGAAGCGAAAGTGCATAAGCAACACTCTTTTTGCCTGTTTCAATCTGTCCGCCTTTATAAACGTCAAACAGTTTAACATCTTCAAGCACAGCTCCTGCCGCTTTAACGATTGCGTTTTCAAGGTCTGCAACAGGCAGAAGCTCATCAACAATAACCGCAACGTCACGGGTAACTGCCGGGAATTTCGGCAATGCTTTGTATGTTTTGCTGTTGTCCGCATTTTCAAAGAATGTGTTAAAATCAAGCTCTGCCGCATAAACACGTGCACCAATTGAATAATTATCCGCAACTGCCGGATGAATTTCGCCAAGCACACCGGCATCCTTGCCGCCGATTGTGATGCGTGCACATCTGCCCGGATGGAACGACGGATTTGTTTTTTCGGCTGTGTATGCCACATCCTTTATACCAAGTGCGTTTACAAGGCTTTCAACAATACCTTTCAGGTCATAAAAATCACAGTTGCCGTACATACCAACGGTGATTTTGTTTGACTCAACAGGCAGCTTGTCGATTGTTGTGGGTTCATAAATCGTGCCGATTTCAAACAAAACAGCATCCGCATTGCGGTAGTTGTAGTTTGTTGCAAGAGTTTCAAGCATCGAGCCCAGGGTTGTTGTACGCATTACGGAGTTTTCTTCACCCAAGGGGTTAAGAATTTTAACCACGTTTCTGCGGCCGTCGTCTTCGCTTATTCCAAGCATATCAAAGGTTTTGGGTGAAGTGAAAGAATATGTCATAATCTCGTAAGCACCGCAACCTGTGAGTGTTTCTTTAATTTTGTCTTCGGTTTTCTGTTTCGGATTTTTGCCGCCGGGAGTGGTAAGTCCGCGAAGAAGTGTTGACGGAATTTTGTCGTAACCGTAAAATCTTGCAACCTCTTCAGCAACGTCGGCACTACCCTCAACGTCGGCTCTGAATGTGGGAGGACAGCACATATTGCCGTTTAATTCAAACTCAAGTGCGGTAAGAGTATCAACCATAAACTGACGGTCAATTTCGCAACCGAGGAATTTGTTGATTTTTTCGGGGTTAAACGGGATTTCACGTTTGCCCTCATCAAAGTTTTTAACGTCAATTATGCCGCCCACAACTTCACCGGCACCAAGCATTTCTATAAGCTCGCAGGCACGGTTTACAGCATCAACGGTCATGTTGGGGTCAAGACCTTTTTCATATCTTGAAGAAGCCTCTGTACGCATACCCAGTTTTCTGCCGGTCACACGTACGCTTGCACCGTTAAATGTTGCACTTTCAAAGAGAATTGAAGTTGTGTTTTCTGTTATTTCAGAGTTTTCACCGCCCATTACACCGGCAACGGCAACAGGCTTATTGCTGTCGGCAATAACAAGCATTGACGGGTCAAGTTTATGCTGCTCACCGTCAAGAGTGGTGATTTCTTCGCCTTCGTTTGCACGGCGTACAACGATTTTTCCACCGTCAAGGTAAGAAAGGTCAAAGCTGTGCATGGGCTGACCGTATTCAAGCATAACAAAGTTTGTTATATCGACAATATTGTTTATTGAACGCACGCCACAGCCACGGAGTCTGTCTGCAAGCCATTTGGGTGAGGGTGCGATTTTAACATTTTTAACAACTCTTGCAGAATATCTGCTGCAAAGGTCGGGTGCAAGCACTTCAACCTGAGCCATATCGTTTATATTTTCGCTGTTGCCTGTTGCTTTGGGCTTTGCGTTTTTAAATTCACGTCCATAGGTAACAGCGGTTTCTCTTGCCAGACCGAGCACACTGAAGCAGTCGGCACGGTTAGGTGTGATTTCAAATTCAATAATTGTTTCGTTAAGACCAAGAGCATCTTTTATATCGGTTCCGGGAGCAATATCCTCCTGAATCTGTAAAATACCGTCTTCGCAGGCACCTGCATAGTCGTTTATATCCATGCCCAGCTCTTCGTGTGAGCACATCATGCCGTTTGAAACAACCCCGCGGAGCTTGCCTTTTGTGATTTTAATTCCGCCGGGCAATGTGCTTTTGTGAAGTGCCACGGGAACAAGGTCGCCTGCGGCAACATTTTTTGCACCGGTTACAATCTGTGTAGGCTCGTCTGCACCCACGTTAACCTGACAAACAACGAGCTTGTCAGCATCGGGATGCTGCTCAACAGACAAAATTTTGCCCACAACAACGTTGCTTATTTCGTCGCCGGCAGATTCCACGGTTTCAACCTTTGAACCTGACATAGTCATTTTTGCGGCATAATCATTAGGCTCTATGCCGGTCATATCAACATAATCGTTTAAAAAAGTCATTGAAACTTTCATTTTCGTATCCTCCCTCTATTAAAACTGTTTCAGAAAACGCATGTCATTTTCATAAAGCAGACGCAAATCAGAAATATCATAGCGTCTCATAACAATACGTTCAAGGCCGATACCGAAAGCAAATCCGCTGTATTTTTCGCTGTCAATACCGCAGGTTTCAAGCACTTTCGGATGAACCATTCCGGCACCGAGAATTTCAATCCAGCCTTCGCCTTTGCACAGGCTACAGCCTTTGCCGCCACATTTGAAACAGCAGATATCCATTTCGGCAGAGGGTTCTGTAAAGGGGAAATGATGCGGACGGAAACGTGTTTTTGTTTCCTCACCGTAAAGTTTTTTTGCAAAAAGGTCAAGTGTGCCTTTAAGGTCAGACATTGTAACGCCTTCGTCAACCACAAGACCCTCTATCTGATGAAACAGGGGACTGTGTGTTGCGTCAACAGCATCAGAACGGTAAACACGTCCCGGTGCAAGCACACGGATAGGCGGTTTGGATTTTTCCATAACACGCACCTGCATTGGTGAGGTCTGTGTACGGAGCACGATGTTGTCGCTGATATAGAAAGTGTCTTGAGTGTCACGTGCCGGGTGCTCTTTGGGAATGTTGAGTGCTTCAAAGTTGTAGTAATCATACTCAACCTCGGGACCCTCTGCAATCTGGAAGCCCAGACCGATAAAGATATCTTTAAGCTCGTCAAGAACCTGAGAAAGGGGATGACGTTTGCCTGCAAAACGGTGGTTTCCGGGCATGGTTACGTCAATAACCTCTTTTTCAAGACGAGAGGATAATTCTTTTTTCTCCAGGTCTTTTTTTGTTTTTTCAATTTCTTCTTCAATGTAACTGCGCACCTCGTTGGCAAGCTGACCAACAACGGGGCGTTCCTCAGCGGAAAGCTGACCCATACCTCTTAAAACAGCGGTAAGCTCACCTTTTTTACCGAGATATTTAACCCTGATGTTTTCAAGTGCGGTTTTGGCATCTTCTGCTGTGCCGAGGGCTTTAAGCTCTTCTTCGGCGGCAGTTTTGATTTTTGCCAGCATATCTTTCATAATATATCAATCCTTTCTTTTGTTTATAAATGTAAAAAGCTCCCCATCCCTATTGGGACGAGGAGCATAATAAGCTTTTTCTCGCGGTACCACCCAAATTCCGTATTTTTAAACAAAACACGGCACTTTTAAGGAATATAACGGTTCCTGCCCGGTATCACCTAATGATTGAAAACGTTCAGCAATACTGCTCGGAAGTGAACTTCGCCCGTAAACTGCCGCAGCACTGCTTTCAGCCGGTGACAGCGCCTCTCTATGCGTGTTTTGCGGGTTACTTTTCTTCGTCATCGCATTTAAAGATATTATAACACTAATTTTTCAGGTTGTCAAGGGGTAAATTAAAAATTTGTCAAATTAAATCAACACGGTTGCGTATGCCGCCGTCAAAAAATGTTTTTATGTTTTCAATAATTTCCGACAGGCAACGGCAACGTGATTCGTACGCACCCCACGCCATATGCGGCGTAAGGCAAACGTTGTCCATGTGCATTACCGATGTAAAAGGATGGTCTGCCGCCATAGGCTCAACGGAATACACATCACTGCCGAAACCTCCGATTCTGCCGTCTTTTATGGCTTTTACAACAGCTGCTTCATCAGTAACGGCACCACGTGCCACGTTTACGATAATTACATCTTTTTTCATTAAATTAATACGGTTTTCGTTAATCAGATTGCGAGTGGAATCATTAAGCGGTGTGTGCAGGGTTATAATATCGCTTTCTTTGCAAAGGGTGTCAATATCCACACAACCATCACCGGGCTGAGGATTTCTGCGGCACACAAGAACTTTACAGCCAAGTGCCTCGGCAACTTTTCCCACCTGTTTTCCGATGTCGCCGTAGCCTACAATTCCCCAGGTTTTGCCGGCAATTTCGTGATAAACCGGCTCAAGACGGTTTTGCACGCCGCTTTTTGTATAGCTTAAATCTTCCACACTGCGTGTGTATTCGGGCAGTTTTGTAATCAGGCTTAAAACCATTAGCACAGTAAGTTGTGAAACGCTGTTTGTGGAATAACCTTTTACGTTACAAACGGCAATGCCTTTTTCGCGGCAATATGCGGTGTCAACGTTGTCATAGCCTGTTGCGGCAAGGCATATGAGCTTTAAATTTTTTGCATTTTCAAGATTGTGTGCACCGAGTTTTACTTTATTTATAATAACAACATCGCTGTGAGCGATACGTGCTTCAACCTCCTCAGGCAAGGTGGTGTTATATATATCCGTTTCGCCAACCTGTGACAGGGGAGACAGGTCAAGGTCGCTGCCCAGCGTTGCTCCGTCAAGAACTGTAATTTTCACGTTAATCTTCCTTTCTTTATTACATATCTGCCGGAAAAACAATATTGCACTGTTTTCTGACAGTATCAAGAATTTCAAGTGTATCGAGTGTTATTTCGTTATATTCTTCCATGCCGCCGTTATCAATCATTTTCACAAAAGCCTCTGTTTCATAGCACAAGTCATGCTCCTTGGTGAAAATTTCAGCTTTTTCTATCCGTCCGTCACGGTATTTTATAAAAATATCTGCCGGATTTGAACCGGGAGAATAAACCAGACTTCCGTTTTCGCCTATGATTTCGCTGTCGGTTTCGCTGTCGTTTACTTTTGAATAGGAAACAGCCACGAAAAAGTCTTTATATCCGGCAAGAAACGCTCCGCTTGCATCAATGCTTCCGGGAATAATTTCCGAAAACGAGGATATTTTTTCGGGCTTGCCGAAAAGTGCACGCATTATTGCGGCAGGATAAACGCCGATATCCATAAGTGCTCCGTTTGAAAGCTCACTTTTAAAGGCGTTTTCGATAATTCCGTTTTTGAAATTGTCATAGCGGCTTGAATATTTGCAGAATTTAAGTGTTGCCTGATGGATTTTGCCGATTTTATGAATATTTTCTTTAATCCATGCAAAGCCGGGCGAAAACATAGGGCGCATAGCCTCAAGAAAAACAAGCCCGTTTTCTTTTGCAAAAGATAAGGTTTTCGTAAGCTCGCGGACATTTGAAGCGGCAGGCTTTTCGCAAAGCACGTGTTTTTTTGCTTTAAGCAACGCCATGGACTGCGGTGCGTGGCAAGATGTTGGGCTTGCAATATAAACAGCATCAAATTTATCCGAAGAAACAAACTCATCAAAATCTGTAAAAACATTGGGTATATCGTAGGTTTTTGCAAATTCTTCCCCGCGGTCTTTTGTGCGTGAATAAAGTGCTGTAAGGTTTACGTCGGGACAAAGACGGGCACCGGCAATAAATTTTGTAACGATGTCGCCTGTTCCTATTATTCCGAAATTAATCAAGCGAGACACCTCCGTATCTGAACATTATAAATACATTATATAAAAAAAGAATATGTTTGTCAATAAAAAAGATGGGGATTTCTGTAAAAAATATTGAAATTAAGGCAATTGGGTGTTGACTTTGGCGACTTGGTGTGATATAATTGTAATGTCTGAAAATATTCGTTTTCAATATATGTTAAGGAGGAAATATAAATGAAAGCAAACGAGTTCAAAACAACCCGTGCGGTTGTTATTGAAAGACCTTACGAAGCAAATTTAAGAGAAATTAAGCTCACCGAACCCAAAGCTGATGCATTTGTTGCAAAAACACTTTACAGTAGCATCAGTACAGGCACAGACATGAAAACATACCGTGGTATGCAGCATCCGGAACAGTGCTATTATCCCCTTGTGCCCGGTTATGAAACCGCAGGTGTTGTTGTGGCTGTCCCTGAAGAAGGTGCTGACCTTTCAAGAATTCCTGAAAGTGCAAGACAGCTTAAAGTCGGCGACAGAGTTATGATTAACGAATGCCGTCAGTACGGAGATGTTTGTGCAGCATGGGGCGGTGGCAGTGAATATACAATAAAAGACTGTTTCACAACAAACGACCAGTTTGACTATATGGTTAAAGTTCCCGACAACGTAACAGACGTTCAGGCTGTGCTTGCATATCTTGCATGTGTGCCGCTCAAAGGCATCAAACGCATGACACTTCGTTCTAATGAAACAATCGTTGTTGTTGGTGCAGGTATGGTTGGTATTTCTGCTATTCAGGAGCTTAAAATTTTAGAGCCCACACTTACAGTTATCTGTATTGAAAGAAATGCTTTCAGAAGAAGCATCGCAGAAAAATATGCTGACTATGTTGTTTGTCCTGAAGAAGCAGTTGCAAAAATCAGCGAAATCACAAACGGCAAAATGGCTGACCAGCTTATGGAATGTTCCGGCAACCCCGAAGTTGTAGGCACACTTCACAAATACATAAAAGACGGTGGCTGGGAGGATGATGACCGTCCGGCACACATTCACCTGCAGGGTGACTATCCCGACAAAATCATTTTCGACCACTATCACAGATGGTTCGTTAAAAATGCTACAATCACAATGACCTGCGCACTTCGTGCAGGCTGTAAAGAACAGGTTCTTCAGTGGATAAGCGAAGGCAAATTCGACACAGAAGGTCTGCCCATTGAAATCTGGCCTGTTTCAAAATGCAAAGAGGCTTTTGAATATCTTGAAGAAAAACACGAAGACGTGTTCAAAATTGTATTCGATTGGAGCAAATAAAAATGAGACTTGGCAATGCAGCCTGGGGGTTTCGTGAAACTCCCCTTGAAAAACAGCTTGAAATAACAAAAAATATGGGTCTTGACATTCTGGAATGTCAGATTGCCAACCATGACAACGATGCGTTGCAGATTGGTTGCAGCGATGCAGAAATTGAAAACGTTAAAAACCTTTATAAAAAATATGGCATTGAGCTTATCTGCGCTGCAACAGGCAACGATTTTACAGGCGAAAATCCCGATGATGCCATTGAAGGTGTGAGAAAAATCACAGATGTTATCGACATCTGTGCAAAGCTGGGTGTTAAATATCTGCGTATTTTCTCCGGCTTTTCTCCGGTTAAAGATGTTGTGGGCGAAAGATGGGACACCATGATGGCGTGCATAAACGATGTTTATGAATACGGCAGACAAAACGGTGTTGTTCCCGTTATTGAAACTCACGGCGGTGTGGACGGTTTTGACGACGGCGTTGTGCATTTTGCAAGCACATCCTCTGACCCCGAAACACTCTATAAAATGGTTGCAGAAATGCCCAGAGGCGTTATGCTCAACTACGACCCGGCAAACCTTTATGCAATCGGTATTAAAAACCCCGACGAGGTTTTTGCAAAAATCAAAGACAGAGTGGCGTATGTTCACCTGAAAGATTTTGTTAAACTTCCGTCAGGTCATTTAAAACCTGCCGCTTGCGGTGAAAGTGATATGGACTGGACAACCATCCTCAAATCTCTTAAAGATTTTGATGCTCCGGCACTTATTGAATACGAAAACGTTGAAGATATTGCCGAAGGATGCCAACGTTCACTTGATTTTGTAAACAATTTATTAAAAACATTATAAACACAAAAAGGAGACACTTACATGAGTCACAAAATTATTTTTATGCCCCATGCAAACATTCAGTATTCACAGCTTAAACCCGAGGTAAGACCGTGGGTTATGAAAAACTGCTATGAAAAGCTGTTTGACCTTGTGGCATCAGGCGATTACCGTATTGCATTTGAAGCAAGCGGCAAAACAATTGAAGATATGGCGGTTTATGCTCCCGAGGTTCTTGCAAAGCTCAAAGACCTTGTTAAAGCAGGCAAAGTTGAGCCTGTGTCATCACCCTACATTCACTTTATGCTCAGCAACATTCCTCCGGAGGTTTGTGTTGACTCTCTTCGTCATGCACTTGACATCTGGGAAAAATATGTTGGCGTAAGACCGAAAGTAGGCTGGAACCCCGAATGCGGATGGGCATCATATATTCCCGAAGTATATAAAGAAGCAGGCTTTGAATCTCTCGTTATGGACGCAGATTCTCTCATGCTTTCATTTGCTGAAATCAGAAAAGCAACAGGTCTTTCTTATGACGTTCAGGGTCACAGCAACAAAAACCACCTCTTCAAAATTGAAGACTATATTGCTGATAAACCTGATTTCCTTAAATACATAACAAATCCGTCAGTTGCTCCTAACGGTCTTAAAATGGTATTCCGTTCAGACTGTATGGCAAACCTGCTCCTGTGGTTCCTCATGGGTGCAACAGAAGGTATGCGTAACGAGCCCATCAGCGAAGAAGAAATTCAGAATATGTTTGCAAAATGGCATGACCGTATTGACAAAAGCGGTAGCTTTATTATGCCTTATGCAGAAGATGCTGAATACATCGGCAGCTCGGCATATTTCTATGTAAAACAGTTTAACCAGGCACGTTTCTTTGAGCCCGAACCCGAAAGCGTTAACAGATTCAAACGCATTCTTGACATGGCTAAAGAAGCAGGCTATGAATTTGCAACTCCGTCCGAAGTTATTGCATCGGGCAACCTTATTGAAAACGACTTTATAGACTGCATCGAAAACGGCGTTGCTTGGCACGGCGGTACAGCTAAAGCGTGGGCAAACACCGATTATTCAAGAATTATGGACCCTGTTTGTATGTCTATTCTTAACGGTATCAAAGCTGTTGGTGCACGTACAGGCAAAGACATCAAAACTCTTGACGGTGACCTTTCACTTGCTATGAAAGCTTTAGCCAGTGCATGGGTATCTGACTCACGTTGGCCTCCGGATCCCACATCACCCGGACGTTTCAATGTTCAGGAATCTATTAAAGATATGTATGACGCAAACGACTTTATTGCAGCAGCAATGGTTAAAGCAGGCATCGGTGACCGCAAAGCCCTTTATTCACCTGACCTCATGAAAACACAGATTGCCGCAATAGAGAAAAAACTTATGGATATTAAATATTTCGGAGAGTGATTTTAATTGATGCCGGAGAAAAAGCTTGAACTTGTTCATTTACAGCTCACACGAAACTGCAACCTGCGATGCTGGTTTTGCGGTCAATGGGGCAAAAAGGGCTTTTTTTCCGGAAAATCAGGTTTGGAAATGACCGTTTCCGACTGGAAAAAAGTCATTGACGACGTGTATGCTGCAAGTGACAAGGACGATTTGCCATCCTTTATTCTGTGGGGCGGCGAACCACTTGTTTCGCCTTGTTTTGACGAGGTTGCGCAGTATCTCCACACTCTCGGTTTCCGTATAGGAATTGTAACAAACGGTGTTCTTATTGACAATCATATTGACACCTGCAAGAATCTTATTGACAGAATTTATCTGTCGGTGGACGGACCGGAAAAAATTCACGATTCAATCCGTGGAGAAGGGGTATTCAAAACTCTTTGCAAAAATCTTGAGCTTATCCGGGGCGGAAAAGCTGAAATTGTGGTTATGACGGTGCTTTCCCCGGCACTTATAGAGTGTCTTGAGGAGCTTCCGGCGGCATTTGAACAGCTTTGCCCCGACGAGGTTATTTTGCAGGAGATGATAACACTTACCGCAGGTGAAGCAGACGACTATAAGCATTGGATGAACGGTGCTTTTGGAATCTGTGCCCATGAAATTGATTCATGGGTTGGTGAAATACCCGAAAATTTTGCACAGATTAAAAAGGCAAAAATTGAAGAAGTGCTTAAACAAAAGACTTCTTACAATCTTGTTTACCGTCCTCACGGTGATGGTGCGGCAAGAGAGTTTTGTCTGTCGCCTTTCCGTCACGTTCATGTGGCATGGAACGGCAACGTGCTTTTTTGCACCGATTTTTACGATTTTTGTGCAGGAAACGTAAAACAAGACAAAGTCACAGATATTTTCTTAAACGAAATGTCTGAAAAATACAGAACTGAAATCATGAACGGCAAATGTGCAACATGCCGCCACTGTTCATGGAAAAATAACGAAACATTCAAGTTTTAACAAAAAAACAGGCGGACAAGTTAAGTCCGCCTGTTTTCAATTATATGATATTAAAAAATCCATTAAACGGAGATGGTATTTATGTATTTTAAAAATGCCGAAGTTCTCGGCGGAGATTTTAAGTTTAAAAAAGCAGATTTTGCTGTATCAGACGGCAGATTCTGCGAAACCGGTGACACGGCCGAAGCTTTTGATTTAACCGGAAAATACGTTATTCCCGGTCTTATTGACGTGCACACGCACGGTGCTGTGGGCATTGACGCAATGGACGAAAATTTAGATTTTGCCAAATTGCAAAGCTATCTTTTTTCTTACGGCGTAACCACATTTTATCCCTCAACAATCAGCGAACACCAGGAGCCTCTTGAAAAAGCATTGAAACAGCTTGCAGACAATCCGGCAGTTGAGGGCATTAACCTTGAAGGTCCGTATCTTTGTGCAAAAATGCGCGGTGCTCATAACGAAGATACAATCCGTCCGTCAACTATTGAAGAATTTGACAAGCTCTATAAAATATCAGGCGGAAAAATCAAAATAACTACGATAGCTCCCGAAATTGGAAACAATACGGATATTATAAAAGAAATTACCGAAAATTATAACGTAAAGGTTGCAGTCGGCCATTCTGCGGCAGATTACGAAACTGCAAAAAAAGCCTTCAACAGCGGTGCAACTCAGCTTACACACACATTTAACGCCATGAGCCCTATTCATCACCGCAATCCGGGTATAATAGGTGCGGCACACGAAAATGAAAACGTGTTTTTTGAAGTTATTTCTGACGGAATTCACCTGCATCCTGCCATTGTGACAATGCTGTTTAAAATTGCCGGTGGCGACAGAACTCTGCTTGTTTCCGACTCCATGTCAGCAACAGGACTTTCCGACGGAAAATATAATCTGGGCGGTGTTAATGTTACGGTTAAAGATACCGTTGCACGCACCGATGACGGTGCAATTGCCGGCAGTACACACAATCTTATGCAGATGGTGCGCTATGCAATAAGCTTTGGCATTCCAAAAGAAACAGCAATAAAATCCGCAAGTCTTATCCCTGCAAAAGCACTTGGAATAGACGATGAGCAGGGAAGCATTGAAACAGGCAAAAAAGCCGATTTTTCTGTGTGTGACAAGGATTTGAATGTTATTGCGGTGTTTAAAAACGGCAAAAAGGTTTTTGGAAATCTTTGATATAAAGGCGGAAAAACCGTGAAAGAAAATTATCAGCTTATTTTAGATAAAACTCTTGAAAAAATCAAAACAGCAGATAAGAAGCCTACACTTCTTATTCACAGCTGCTGTGCCCCCTGTTCGAGCTATGTGCTTGAATATTTAAGCGGGTTTTTTGATATTACCGTTTTTTATTACAACCCCAATATCTCTCCGGCAGAGGAATTTGAAAAACGGGCAAAAGAGCAGTGCCGGCTTATTGAAGAAATGCTGCCGGATTCGGGTATAAAAACGGTAATTGCCGATTATGATGCAAACGAGTTTTTTGATATCGTGAAAGGTCTTGAAAATGAGCCGGAGGGCGGTGAGCGGTGCAAAAAATGCTTTGCTTTGCGGCTTGAAAAAACCGCAGAGCTTGCAAAAAAGCAGAATTTTGATTTTTTCACAACAACACTTACCATAAGTCCTCACAAAAATGCACAAATTTTAAATGAAACCGGCAAAGAGGCGGCGTTAAAATACGGTGTAAATTATCTGTTTTCGGATTTTAAAAAGAAAAACGGATACCGCCGTTCCTGTGAATTATCCGAACAATACGGACTTTACCGCCAGAATTATTGCGGTTGCATTTTTTCAAAAATTGAGGCACAAAAAAGAGAAAACGAAAAATTAAAAACCAAATCGGAGGAATAAAAATGAAAGCAAACATTATTCAGCCACCGTATTCAAACGACGTTAGTTTTTCTGATGAATATTTTAAATTCAAGCTTGATATGCTTGACAAATGTGACAGCTCGGCAGATATAATTGTTCTGCCGGAATACAGCGATGTTCCCTGTGCTACTGCCACTCTTGAGCAGACTCTGTTTTATCACGACAAATATATTGATATTCTGCTTGAAAAATGCATTGAAACCGCAAAACGGTGCGGTGCAAACGTGTTTGTAAACGCCCTTTCTAAAGAAGATGGCGGATATCGCAACACAACTTATTGCTACAACAAAAAAGGCGAGCTTGTGGGCAAATATTTCAAAAAACATCTTCCTCCCCTTGAGCTTGAGGTTTTAAAGCTGGATTCTGATTATACATTTGAGCCGTCACAGCCGTATGTTATTGAAATTGACGGTCTGCGTTACGGATTTTTAACCTGCTACGATTTTTATTTTTACGAGGCATTTGCGAAAATTGCAAAAGAAAATGTTGATATAATAATCGGTTGTTCTTTGCAAAGAAGCGACACTCATGATGCTTCGGAAATTATGTGCCGTTTTCTGGCGTACAACACAAATGCATATGTAATCCGTTCATCGGTTAGCTTTGATGAAAATTCTCATATCTGCGGTGCAAGCATGATTGTTTCGCCCGAAGGCAAGGTTCTTGTGAACATGAAAGGCAAATTCGGCATGGAATCGGCTACGTTTGACCCCGGCAAAAAATATCTTAAACCGGCAGGTTTCGGTAATCCGCCTGCGGCACATTACGAATATATAGAATACGGCAGAAAGCCCTGGCAGTACCGTCCGGCGGGCAGTGCAATAATAAACGGTGACGACAGACTGGCATACCCAAGAGTGTGTGCTCACAGAGGCTTTAGCACTATTGCACCCGAAAACAGTATGCCGGCTTACGGTGCGGCAATTGCCATGGGCGCAGAGGAAATTGAGCTTGACCTTTGGCCTACAAAAGACGGTGAGATTGTTTCCTGTCACGATAAAAATCTTGACAGGGTAAGCACCGGCACGGGATTTATTACCGATTATACTCTTGCAGAGCTTAAACAGCTTGATTTTGGCATTAATTTCGGCGAAAAATTTGAGGGTATGAGGATTCTTGAATTTGAGGATATTTTAAAGAAATTTGCCTGTCAGGTTATTATGAACGTGCACGTAAAACCCACTTCATACGAGCCGGGCGAGGGATATCCCGAAGATATAATGAAAAAAATTGTTGCACTTGTTAAAAAATATGAGTGCGAAAAGCATGTTTATTTTATGCTTGAAACAGACGAGCAGATTAAACAGTTCAGGGCATATGCCCCGGAAATTGCGGTTTGTGTAGGTCATATTGATGATCGTCCCTGGGCGATTGTTGACCGTGCAATTGAAATGGGTTGCCAGAAAGTTCAGCTTTTTAAACCGTATTTTAATAAAGAAATGATTGAAAAAGCCCACGCAAACGGCGTAAAATGTAACGTTTTCTGGGCGGACGACCCGGACGAGGCACTTGAATATATTAACATGGGCATTGATACAATTCTCACAAATGAATTTAATATTGTTTCCCGTGCTGTACGTAAAAATTAATATAAAAGACACAGTGCTGTGATATTTTGTCACAGCACTGTGTCTTTCAGCGGATTTTTTTAGGGTCATTTGTTATTCCGGCTATATAATCCAAAGTTACATTATAAAATAACGCAAGCTTTATCGCAAGCGAAAAAGGCAATTCCCGCTTGCCCTGTTCATAATTTGTATATGTTGTTTTATGCATTTTTAAAATGGCAACAAGTTGGTCCTGAGTCAGGTCGTGATCTTCACGCAAATCTTTAAGTCGTTGATAATGTGGCATTTTAATCTTCCTTTTTTTAATTTTTCTATTGACATTATACAACAAACGTTGTATAATATAGTCATAAATACAACATATGATGTATTTATGACTATAAATTAAAGGAGATTGAAAAATGAAAAAAATTTGCAGCTTAATTTTAACAGTAACATTAATAGGGTCAACGGCAATATCTGCGGAAACGGATGATTCAGGCAGAAGCAAAGGAAGCGGTGCTTCGTATGTTTCGGTAGCAACAAATGAGCTTACATATGAGAAGAAAATTGATATTTTGAAAAAACATGGGATTTTGGTTAATGATATTCCGGAAAAAACAGAGTTGCTTACACGGCAGAAATTTGTGGCGGTAGCTTGCCGCATGATGATGATTAAAGAAGATGCCGCAGCGGAATCAGAATTTTCAGATGTTACAGAAAACACAGAATATGCCGGATATATTTCTGCGGCAAAAAACATCGGTTTAATAAACGGCTGTGGTGATGGAACATTTCGCCCTGACAACAGCATTACTTACGATGAGGCTGTAAAAATTCTTGTTACCTGTCTGGGATATGCACCACTGGCAGACAGCACAGGCGGTTATCCGACAGGATATATGTCGGTGGCGTCAAAAATTGCATTAACAGAGGGCTTGTCATTTGACAACCGGGACTTTGTTGATACGGAAAACGCAGTGCAACTGATTAATAATGCCCTTGATATTCCGTTAATGCAACAGGTTGGCTTTGGTGCAGCGGTTGAATATAAAATTGCTGACGGGTCGAATGGTGATAAGATTATAACGCTGACAACTCGTCTTGAAAATAAATAGTGAAGAATGAAGAACAAAAGAAAATCCGTGACGAACTATAATTTCGTCACGGATTTGTAGTATATTTTATAATAAAGTAAGAACAAATTCTTCGTCCTTTGCGTCAACCGACAGTTTGCTGCCGGGGGTGATGCTTCCGCAGATGATTTCACGTGCGATTTTGTCTTCAATTTCTTTCATAATCACACGGCGAAGCGGTCTTGCACCAAATTTTGGGTTATAGCCTTTTTTCACAATAAGACCTTTTGCCGCATCGGAAATTTCAAAAGAAATACCTTTTTCTGAAAGACCGCCCAGAATTTCACTGCACATAAGGTCAACAATTTTGCGAAGCTCGTCTTCCGAAAGGGAGGTAAACTCAATTATCTCGTCCACACGGTTTAAAAACTCAGGACGGAAAAGGGAGCTCAGTGCTTTTTCGTATTTGCCCTCGCCGCTGAAACTTTCAAACCCGACTGCGGCAGATTTTAAATCCGAACCGGCGTTTGTTGTCATAACAATAACCGTGTTTTCGAAGTTCACAACACGTCCCTGGGAATCGGTTATACGACCGTCATCAAGCACCTGTAAGAAAATATTGAACACATCGGCGTGTGCTTTTTCAATTTCGTCAAGAAGAATTATAGAATAAGGGTTTCTGCGGATTTTTTCCGTCAGCTGACCGGCTTCGTCATAGCCCACATATCCGGGAGGTGAGCCCACCAGCTTTGAAACCGAATGTTTTTCCATATATTCCGACATATCTATGCGGATAAGTGCTTCTTCGCTGCCAAACATACACTCAGCAAGTGCTTTTACAAGCTCTGTTTTGCCCACACCGGTAGGACCGGCAAAAATAAAGGAAATCGGGCGTTTTTTCAGGTCAAATCCGGCACGCTTGCGTCTTACCGCACGAGAAACTGCCGAAACTGCCGTTTCCTGACCGATAACACGCTTGTGTAAGTTTTCTTCAAGGTCAAGCAGTTTTTTGCTGTCAACCTCTGTGAGCTTCTGCACGGGAATACGTGTCCACATCTCCACAACCTCAGCAACATCATCGGAGCTGATTTCGGGACTTAAATCACCCGATTCCAGTTCGGCAAGTCTGTCGTTTATGCGGCATTCGTGACTTTTCAAATCGGCAATAGCCTGATAATCGTCCTCACTGACAGCTTCCCGCTGTGCTTCAAGAGCTTCAAGCTCGGATTTAAGTGTTGCAATTTCTGTGAGAGCCGCATTTTCGAGATTAGCTTTTGAAGATGCCTCGTCAATAATGTCAATCGCCTTGTCGGGCAGAAAACGGTCGTGAATATATCGCTCGGACATTATAACCGCTGATTTTATAACCTCGTCCGGAATTTCCACCTTGTGATAATCCTCATAATAATTTTTTATACCTTTTAATATGTCAATGCTTTCTTCAATAGTAGGCTCGTCAACAATAACCGGCTGAAAACGTCTTTCAAGAGCAGAATCCTTTTCGATTTTTTTGCGGTACTCATTAAGGGTTGTAGCACCGATAATCTGGATTTCACCACGGGCAAGAGCCGGTTTTAAAATATTTGCGGCACTCATTGCACCACCCTCGGCATCGCCTGCACCAACAATGTTGTGAATTTCGTCAATAACTAAAATTATGTTGCCCTCGCGTTTTGTTTCGTCAAGCAGATTTTTAAGTCTTGATTCAAACTGACCGCGGAACTGTGTTCCGGCAACAAGAGCGGCAAAATCAATCAGATAAATTTCATAATTAAACAGCTTTGCCGGCACCTGCTTTTCAACAATGCGGAGTGCAAGTCCCTCGGCAATCGCGGTTTTACCCACACCCGGTTCGCCCAGAAGAACAGGATTGTTCTTGCTTCGGCGGTTTAAAACCTGTATAACACGGGCAATTTCACGGTTTCGTCCCACAACACGGTCAATTTCGTTGTTTTTGGCTTTTTCTGTAAGATTAAGACCGTAAGTGTCAAGAAATTTGCGTTTTTTCTTTTTATCCTTGCCGGATTTTGTTTTTGTGGCGGTATCCTGACCGGAGCTTCCGGTATCCTCCTGCTGCGGAGTGTGCTTCATGCCAAACATACTCATGAATTTCTCCATTGCATTTTTTGCATCAGCAGAAGACATATTTTGCGGATTGCCATTTTTGTCGGCAGGAAATCCGAACATAAAACTCACACCGCCGGGAATAGCTTCGGAATCTTCGCCGTCCACATCTTCGGGGAGGTTCATATTGCTCATGATTTCCATTGTGTCCTGCATAGAGCTTTGCATATCTTCGGGCGACATTCCCATCATGCCGGCAAGAGCGTCCATAGACTGCGAGTTCATTTCATTAAGACAGTTTGAACAAAGTGCCTCTTTTACAATCTCCGGATTTTTTTCGTCATTGATTATTAATACAGCGGGATACTTCCCACAACGTGTGCATAACATTTTTAAAATCTCCTGTAAACATAATTACTACTATTATACAATAAAATATATATAATGTCAATTGCTACAAAATTAATTTTTTGTAAATTTTCTCGTTACGCTCACTTTGTGCAGAAAGAAATATGTAATAATCAATTATTGTGCAACATAACGAATTTTATTAAAACCTAATTTTGACGGTCTTATAGTTTATTACGACGGTACAAAATATTATAATATAATACCTGAACTCACACTTACTCTTACAACAAGCGATGTAACAATTGAAAATCTCGCAGAAAGTGCAATTCTTATTGTTGCAAGCTACAACGGTGATGCAGTTGTTGATGTAAAACCGATTACAGTTTCTGCCGATTGCACAAAAACAATTGAATCCACAGGTTTAAGTCTTGAAAATGCAAATACAGTAAAAGCATTTTTGTGGAAAGATTTGTCCACAATAAATCCTCTTTGCATAAGCAAATCTGTTCCGCTTAATTAAAAAATTATAAAATAAAGAATAAAAAAAGTTTCTGAGGGTAAAATAACTTCGGGTTGAAAAACCTGAAAAAAGCAAGTAAACTTGCATGGAGGTTAATTTATGAACATCAGAAACAACGATCAGACAAACAGAAACAACAACCAGACTGACAGAAACAATAACAATCAGTCAAATAACAACAATAACCAGTCTAACAAAAACGGCGGAATGAACGACAAAAATAACAATCAGTCAAACAGAAAAGACAATTTCTGATTAATTTAAGTTAAGCATGAGCCTGCCAAACCGGCAGGCTTTTGTTTATATATAATAGGTAAAAATAATGGCATAAAGTAAAATTGCACCCAAAACACGGTTTTTCAAAGTCTGTTTTTGCATAATTTATATAAAAATAACAAAAAAGCCCAAAAAGCTATTGACAAACAAAAAAAGATGTGGTATACTGAAAATCCACACTGCGAGAGGCAAGCAGACAGAATTTAAGAAAAATTGAAAAAATTTAAAAAAATTCAAAAAAATGCTTGACAATCCCCGAAAAGTGTGGTAAAATATAAAAGTTGTCGCTGAGGTCAGCTCAGCAGGAACTTAAAAATTTTTGAAAAAAATTAAAAAAAGGTCTTGACAAAGGGATTTGATTGTGGTATAATAATCAGGTCGCCAAAAAACGACAACGATTGGTCTTTGAAAATTAAACAGTAAATTAACACTAAAGTGTAGGTTCAAATTGAGGTTCT
>JAZNOL010000111.1:0-5766 GCA_045580815.1 Clostridia bacterium
ATCAGGGAAAAAGTCTTAATTCTTATATTGTTGACCTGATTAAAAAAGATATGGAAAGCTGATTGTTTTCTGCTGACCAAAGGCTCTCCCCTCGGCAGCGCCAAGCTCGCACGGTCGTAGGGGCGACCCTGTGTGGTCGCCCGTTTGCAGAGTCGCGCATGGGCAAGCCGCAGTGAGCTGGCATTTTTTAAAGAAAAATGTCGGAGGGATTGTATCATAAAAACATTTGTATTTGAGTTATTTCATATTTCACTACACAAAAACGGAGCTATGACAAAATTTATTTTGTCATAGCTCCATTAAGTTTTTTCATTACGCTATCGGTTCAAAATCCGCTGCTCCATGTTTGCAAAGCGGGCAGATGAAATCTTCGGGAAGTTCATCGCCTTCATAAACATATCCGCATATTTTGCACACATAACCTTTTTTGCCTTCTGTTTCGGGTTTCGGTTTTACGTTTTTATAATAATAATCATAAGTCATTGTAGGCACATCGGAGATAACTCTTGCCTCTGTTACGGAGCAGATGAACATTCCGTGTGTATCAAGGTCAATATACTGTTCAACTTTCAGCGACATAAACGAATTGATATATCTGGGCAGAAATGCCAGTCCGTTATCTGAATAAAGTTGTTCAATGTTTGCAAACTTATCAGCCGTGCGTCCGCTTTTAAAACCAAAGTTTTCAAAAATTTCAAAGGGAGCATCTTCGCTGAGGCAGTTGACGTTCATAATTCCCGTCTGTTTTATAACATGGTGAGAATAGTTCTGTTTGTTTATTGTAACAGCAATACGGTTGGGCGTATTTGTAACCTGTGTAATAGTGTTCACAATAAGACCGTTGTCTTTTTTGCCGTCATTTGAAGTTACGACATACAATCCGTAACCGATGTTAAACAAAGCTGTGAGGTCATTTTTGTCAGCAGTTTCACCGCTTTTTGCAATATATTCACGGCACAGTTCTTCTGCAAGTGCATCAAGCTGTTTACTGCTTTCTTCAGAAAGTGCCGATTTTATTGTAACAGTTGTATCGGCAAACGTTATTTTTTTGCTGTTTTCAAGCATACCTTTCATAATTTTTGCCGCAAGAGGTGCCCATGTTCCGTTTTCTATAAGTGCAACTGTACGGTTTTGGAAATTACGTTCTGTAAGGTGATGAATAAACTCACGCATGAACGGGAAAATTTCTGCATTATATGTTGTTGTTGCAAGCACAAGCTTGCTGTAACGGAATGCATCCTCAACTGCTTCTGCCATATCGCAACGTGCAAGGTCGTTGACGACAACTTTAGGACATCCTTTTGAACGGAGTTTTTCTGCAAGCAGTTCAACCGCTTTTTTTGTGCCGCCGTAAACAGAAGTGTATGCAATAACAATACCGTCTGTTTCAGGCTCGTATGAAGACCATGTGTTGTAAAGGCCGAGATAATAACCAAGGTTTTCGTTAAGAACAGGTCCGTGCAAGGGGCATATTGTCGCAATGTCAAGACCTGCGGCTTTTTTCAGAAGTGATTGCACCTGCGCACCGTATTTACCAACTATACCAATATAGTAACGGCGTGCCTCGCAAGCCCAGTCTTCTTCTACATCAAGAGCACCGAATTTGCCGAAACCGTCTGCTGAAAACAGAACCTTGTCTGTGCTGTCATAGGTCACAATAACTTCGGGCCAGTGAACCATGGGTGCAGTAACAAAAGTGAGGTTATGTTTGCCCAGCGAAAGAGTGTCACCCTCGCCTACAATAATCTGATTTTCAACAAAATCGTTATTGAAAAACTGTTTCATCATACCAAAAGATTTGCTGCTTGAAACAATTTTTACATCGGGATATGTGTTTACAAAATTAAGTATGTTTGCAGAATGGTCGGGCTCCATATGCTGAACAACAAGATAGTCCGGTTTTCTGCCGTCAAGAACTTTATCAATATTGTCAAGCCACTGATGTGTAAATCTTGCGTCAACAGTATCAAAAACAGCAATTTTTTCGTCTGTGATAACGTACGAGTTATAGCTCATACCATTGGGAACAACATACTGACCTTCAAAAAGGTCAACATCATGGTCGTTTACGCCAACATATTTAATATCATCTGTAATATACATAAAATCTCTCCTTTGTTTTGTTTTTCCCTTAATTTTCTATTATATTCATATTCCGCTGGATTTGCGGAACTGACCGGGAGTTATTCCCGTATGTTTTTTAAACATTTTTGAAAAGCTTTGCGTAGATTCGTATTTCAGTTTTTCCGCAATTGCAGATATTGAAATTCTCTCGTCGCACAGCATATCCTTTGCAACGTCAATCTTCCGCCGGGTCATATATTCTTTCAGCGACACGCCTACTTTTTCCTTAAACAGATGCGAAACGTAATATCTGCTGTACGAAAGACTGTCGGAAATTTCTTTTACATCATTTATATTAAGAAGATTTGAGTCAATATACCGCAAAATTTCATAAACCGAATTACACGTTTCGGTATCAACTTTCGGATGCACTGCCGAATTATCTGCCAATTTTCTGTAAATAAGCACTAAAATCTGTAAAATAAGCATTTCTGTCATTTGCTGACTGAACGCCGGTTTTGAATAAATCTCGCTTATCAGCATTGTAGTGAGGGTGCGTATTTCATCTGCGGCTTTGATTTTTAACGCATCACCGCAAAAAACATCTTCCACTGCATCAAAAACAGACGGTGTTTCATTTATGCGTATGCCAAAACTGACATAGCGGAAATTTGTTCCGTTTGATGCTGAAATTCTGTGCCGTTTATCTTTTCCTATAATATGTATATCTCCTGCTTCAAGCCGGTGAACCTTACCGTCAGCATAAACATCAGCACTGCCCGAAATCACATATGAAATTTCATCACAAATCTGGATATGTTCTTCGACCTCTCCTCCGCTGCTGACCAACGTTTCCGCAATCTGATATATACTTATATCTCTGCCCTTTACAGGGTTGCTTATTCTTATGGATTCATCCATAAAAAGAATTATTTTTCCAGTATACATATTTATCCTCACGATATGAATTTTAAATATGTTACTATTATATCGTATTACACATATTTTGTCAAGGTGAAAAAATTTTTTGTTGCGTGCGTTGTAATTGTTTAACACAATAGGCTGTAGCAAAATAAATCCATTTTACTACAGCCCATAATACCTTATTTTTTCTTATTTTTGGTAGTGTTGCCAATTTCGCCTGCACCGTCACCGTCGTCTTTAATACGTGAAATATAATCGTATATGTCGGAAAAAATCTTGCTTTTGTTTTCTCGCATGGCTTTTGCAAGCTCGTTTGCCTGGTCACTTCCACCGGCAAAAAACTGAATTTCCATAAGTGTGTTTTTGCCCTCTTTGTATGAAACAACAACATTGTTTTCGGTGTCGCTGACAGGAAGAACATAGCATTCGTAAGAGTTGCGCTTGTATTCTTCAGGACGGTACTGAGGCATCATCTCGGTAATTTTAGTGCGTAAAGTATATGGCAGACGAGGTTTGAAAAGCTCCAGAGCAACTTCACCTTTTTCAAGCAGGATGTAATATTCCTTGCCCTTGTCTGCAAATTTGTGGATATAGTCAAGATCACAAAGCTCCAGCTCGCACTGCTTTAATACAAAATAGTTTATATCGCAGATTTCTATTGCAATTTTTGTAAGTATATTTTCTTCGGTAGCTTCGCCGTATCGGTCAATTATATACATAATTGCAATTTTTACGGCAAAATCTTTTTCGCCAATGGAATTCATAAATTAAAAATCCTCCGATTTTTTACGCCTTGAATTTTTGCTGTGCAAAAATCTATATCTATTATATCATATAAAAAACAAAATTTCAATAAATTTATTCAAAAATTATTTACTTTTTTTAAAATATATGTTAATATAATATTATATACTTTATCGGAGATGAAAATTATGCATTTTGATATACTTACGCTGTTTCCTGCTATGTTTGAAGCAGTTTTCGGTGACAGCATGATTGCAAGAGGTGTCAAAAACGGACATTTATCTTTTAATTATGTAAACATAAGGGATTATTCCACAGACAAACACCGCAAGGTGGATGATTATGCCTACGGTGGCGGAACAGGGCTTGTTATGGCTGTTCAGCCAATTTACGATGCATGGAAAGCTGTTACAAAAGGAGAAAAGGTGCTTACCGTTTATATGTCGCCCCAGGGCAGAAAGCTTGACCAGCAGCTTGTAAACGAGCTGGCTCAGCATGACCGCATGGTGGTGCTTTGCGGTCACTATGAGGGCGTTGACGAGCGTGTTATTGAAGAAATTGTTGACATGGAGGTTTCCATAGGCGACTATGTTTTAACCGGCGGCGAAGTGCCTGCAATGGCTATGATTGATGCAGTTTCACGGCTTGTGCCGGGTGTGCTTCCGTCAAGTGAGGCTTACAGCAACGAGTCGCATTTTTCAGGGCTTTTAGAGCATCCCAACTATACCCGTCCGGAAACTATACTTGGCAAAACCGTGCCGGATATTCTGCTTTCAGGGCATCATAAAAATATAGAAAAATGGAAACGTGAGCAGTCGCTTTTGCGTACGCTTAAAAAACGTCCCGATATGCTTGAAACGGCACCGCTGACAAAAGAGGATGAAAAGTTTTTACAAAGTCTTAAAAATGATGAGGACGTAGAAGGTTAAAATCAAAAATGTTAAATTTTGTGTAAAAAAACACAGTTTGCTATTGAAATTGCAATTAATTTGGTGTATAATAAAATGGTATAAAAAAACAAAGGGGAAAATCACATGGGTCGTATTGGATTTGATAATGACAAATATCTGCATTTGCAGTCGCAGCATATAAAAGAGCGTATTTCAAAATTTGGCGGCAAGCTTTATCTTGAGTTTGGCGGCAAGCTTTTTGACGACTATCATGCTTCACGTGTTCTGCCGGGATTTTTGCCTGACAGCAAGCTGAAAATGTTGCTTCAGCTCAAAGACCGTGTTGAAATTGTTATGACAATAAACGCATCGGATATTGAAAAAAACAAGTCAAGAAGTGACCTTGGCATAACCTACGACCGTGATGTTATCCGCCTTATCGACTGTTTCCGTTCAATAGGTCTTTACGTGGGTAGTGTGGTGCTTACTCGTTTTGACGGTCAGTCAACAGCCGTGGCATTCCAGAAACGTCTTGAAGCCCTTGGTATAAAAGTTTACCGCCATTATTCAATTGAAGGGTATCCGTCGGATATTGCTAAAATTGTAAGTGACGAAGGCTACGGAAAAAATGAATATATCGAAACATCAAAAGAACTTGTTGTTATAACTGCACCCGGTCCGGGAAGTGGAAAAATGGCAACCTGCCTATCTCAGTTATACCACGAGCACAAGCGCGGTATTCATGCCGGATACGCTAAGTTTGAGACCTTTCCAATTTGGAACATTCCGTTAAAACATCCGGTAAATTTGGCATATGAGGCCGCGACTGCTGACCTTAACGATGTCAACATGATTGACCCATTCCATTTGGAAGCTTATGGCGAGACAACAGTCAACTATAACCGTGATGTAGAGATTTTCCCGGTGTTAGATGCTATTTTTGAAAGAATCTACGGCAAGAACCCATACAAGTCTCCTACTGACATGGGCGTTAACATGGCAGGGAACTGTATCTGTGATGATGCGGTTTGCCGCGATGCATCGAATCAGGAAATTATTCGCAGATATTATTCTGCGTTAAAAGGATTAGCACAGGGAACTTCTGACGAGGAAGAAATATATAAGATTAAGCTTCTTATGAATC
>JAZNOL010000112.1:0-5597 GCA_045580815.1 Clostridia bacterium
AACCTCGTCGGAGTTTCTGAGTTTGAATTCAACTATACCTTCTTTTGCAAATTTACCAACTGTGATTCTTACAGGGAAACCGAGAAGGTCTGCGTCCTTGAATTTAACGCCTGCACGTTCATCTCTGTCGTCCATAACAACCTCAATGCCTGCTTCCTGAAGTTTCGCATAAATCTCTTCAGCAACCGCAACCTGCGTTTCATCCGTTGCATTTACGGGCACTACAAGCGCTTCATAAGGAGCAACCGCTACCGGCCAGATGATACCGTTATCGTCGCAGTTCTGCTCAATAATTGCTGCTATACATCTGCTTACGCCAATACCGTAACATCCCATAATTGCAGTAACGTCGTTGCCGTTTTCATCAAGGAAACTGCATCCGAGAGCTACGGAATATTTTGTACCCAGTTTGAAGATATCACCAACTTCAATGCCCTGAGCAGTTTTGATTTCCTGTCCGCATTTGGGACATTTGTCGCCCGAAACAATTGTTCTAAGGTCGAGAGTTGCATCGGGAGTGAAATCTCTGCCAATCTGCACATTGAGATAATGATAATCTGTTTTATTTGCACCAACGATGAAATTTTTCATTTCTGCAACTTCGTTATCCATAAGGAGTTCGCATTTAATTCCTATCGGTCCTGCGAAACCAACTTCTGCACCGGTAACTTCGTTAACTGTTGCCACGTCAGCCATTTCAATTTCGTTTGCGCCGAGATAGTTTGCAAGTTTAACCTCATTAACTTCCCTGTCGCCTCTTACCATAACTGCAACAACTCTATCCTCAGCACGGTAAATAAGAGTTTTTACGAAAAGTCTGGGGTCTGCATTGAAGAATTTCATCAGGTCTTCGATTGTTTTAACATTCGGAGTGTGAATTTCTTCAAGTGCAAGGTCCCCTTCGGGACAAGCAATGATTTCGGGAACGCAAGCCGCTTTTTCACTGTTCGCTGCATATCCGCAAGCATCACAGTATGCGATTGTGTCCTCACCGACATCCGATTTTACCATAAATTCCTGAGAGCCGCTTCCGCCCATCGCGCCTGAGTCAGCATCAACTATAGTATAGTCAAGTTTTAACTTATCAAACGCTTCACAGTATGCGGCATACATATTTTTATAGGATTTATCAAGACCTTCAGCGTCCATATCAAAGCTGTAAGCATCTTTCATAACAAACTCACGGCTACGCATAACGCCGAAACGCGGACGGCGCTCGTCACGATATTTTGTCTGAATCTGATACAGAGTCATAGGCAGGTTTTTATAGGATTTTACCTCGTTTTTAACAAGCTCGGTAAAAAGCTCTTCGTGAGTGGGACCAAGGCAGTATTCTCTGCCGTTGCGGTCTTTAAGACGGAACATTTCGGGGCCGAAAATTTCCCATCTGCCGGAGGGCTGATAAGCCTCTGCCGGTAAGATTGCGGGCATTAAAATTTCCTGTGCACCGTATTTATCCATATGGTATCTTACGATATTTTCAACTTTTTTGAGTGTGCGCAGACCAAGAGGCAGATAGGAATAAACACCTGTTGCAACCTTTCGCATCATACCTGCACGC
Source organism: Clostridia bacterium (assembly GCA_045580815.1). Taxonomy (GTDB): domain Bacteria; phylum Bacillota; class Clostridia; order RUG12999; family RUG12999; genus JAZNOL01. The sequence goes on from JAZNOL010000112.1 coordinate 1,562, forward strand.
ATCATAAGCTGATGGCTTGTTATTTCCGCTTCGGCAGGCACCTCACGAAGTGTTGCCGTAAGCATGTTAGACATTTTCAAAATCAACAATCCCTTCAAATTTTATTAAAAAAGTTTATGTTCGCCGTGAATAGTTTCTATTGCAGACGAACATAACAAAGTTTACTCATCAAAAAGCAGGCAAACGGCACGAGCCGAAATACCTTCCATACGCCCCTCAAAACCGAGGTGTTCGGTTGTGGTGGCTTTTACGCTGACGTTTTCGACCGGTGTTCCGATTGCGGCGGCAATGTTTTCTCTCATTGCCAGAATATGCGGTGCCAGCTTGGGTTTTTGTGCACACACGGTGCAGTCAATGTTGCCCACACGGTAGCCTTTTTCAACAACAAGGCGATAAACCGCATGAAGAAGCATCATGCTGTCTGCACCCTTGTATTTTTCATCGGTATCGGGAAAATGCTGACCAATGTCGCCCAGTGCCAATGCACCAAGAAGTGCATCCATAACCGCATGAATAAGCACGTCCGCATCCGAATGACCGTCAAGACCGTATTCATAATCAATTTCTACGCCGCCAAGCACAAGTTTGCGGTCTTTTACAAGCTTGTGAACGTCGTATCCTTCGCCGATTCGCATTTTCATAACTAAAATCTTAACACTTCCCGTGTTAATCTCCTTTATTCGGTATCTGCGTTGCTTTTTGCCACATAGTCGGCAAGCTGCAAGTCAAACGCTGTTGTAATTTTAAAATTATCTCTTGAACCCTCGGTAATAAAAACCTTTATGCCCGAATCAACCGCCATTGAGCAAAGGTCGGTGTAACTTTCCATAGTATCGCGGTTTTTTGAGAACATATCAACCAGCACAGAAAACTTAAATGTTTGCGGTGTTTGTGCATGAAGCACTGTGTCTCGGGGCGGAACAGACAAAACGGTCTGCCCGTTTTCGGAAATTGCAATAGTGTCCACAGCCGAAACATAAGTGCCGCAGGCAGAATGTTTTTTTGCCGACTCAATATTTTCTTTTATAATTTTTTCACTTACAAAAGGACGGATTGCATCGTGTGTGACAATAATATCATCACCCTTGCAAAGTCCGCTTGATTTTATGGCAGAAAGCATGCACAGCATACTTTCCATACGGGTGTTTCCGCCGGGAATAAGGCAAATTTTGTCGGTTTTAACATACTTGCCGATAAGTTTTTTTGAATAGTCAATCATGTCACCCGGACAGGCAACATAAATATAATCGACAAGATTTTCAAATTTTTTAAGTGTGTGTATTATAACAGGTTCGTCGCCGATGTGAACAAACTGTTTGGGCATGGGCTGATTGCATCTCACGCCCTTGCCTCCTGCAACAATAGCCGCAAAAACCATGTAATCCACCGCCTTAAATCTGATTTTATGTAAAATTATAATGCCGCTTCTTTTTCAATAAGCTTGTCCACAATTTCGGAAAGCATATTTTCTATATATTCCTGAGAAACGTTTTTTGAAAGCACAAGCTCACTGATAAGAATCTGCTTGGCGTTAACAAACATTTTGCGTTCGCCCGAAGAAAGACCTTTTGTTTTTTCACGAAGCATAAGCATTTTAACAACCTGGGAAACCTCATAAATATTACCGCTTTTAATATGCATAACATTGCTGCGATAACGTTTGTTCCAGTTTGTTGTGACTTCTTCATAAAATTCTTCAAAATATTTGATAACCTTGTCCGCCTCCTGCGGAGAAATAATATCACGAACAGAATCGGCAGCACTGCTGCTGACAGGGAAAATCACACGAATATTATCGTATGCAAGTCTCATTATATAATAACTTCCGGTTTCACCCAGAACCTCTTTTTCTTCAATTGCTTCAATGATACCCGCACCGTGAAGCGGATAAACTATTCTTTCGCCAATGGCATACATAAATATGCGTCTCCTTCCGCCGACAACCCCTTGTGATTGCATAGTTACCTACACATATATTATACTATAAAAAAAATCAAATGTCAAACAAACATTTGATTTTTTGTCAAATTTTTTTTGCTTTTTTTCAAATTTTGTAAAAAACAGCAAAAATAATTTATTTTATGCTTCCGTCGGGATTAAACAGCGGCAGTTTTTCAAGATAAACAATGTCACTGCGGTCTGCGGCGTCGCCCTCTGCCAGAACAGCAACCTTGCCGGCAATGATTCCGCCTGCCTGACGAACGAGTGTTTCAATTGCCAGAATTGACTCGCCTGTGCTGATAACGTCATCAACAATAAGCACACGTCTGCCACGCATAAGGTCAGCCTCTGCCTTGCCAATGCACAGAACCTGCATATGGTCGGTGGTTATGGAATCAACATCGGTGTAAATTATGTCCTGCATATAAAGCTTCGGACCTTTTCGGGCAACAATATAATCGTCAGCATTTTCAAGGCGCGCCATTTCGTAAAGAAGCGGAATACCCTTACATTCGGCAGTAATCATAATATCGTGCTCAGGTGCTTTTTCAAGAAGCTCTTTGGCAGCGGCCTTTGTAAGCTCAACATCGCCGAACATAATAAACGCACCGATGTATAAATCATCGTTTACACGGCACAGGGGAAGTGAGCGCGGAAGCCCGGCAATGGTCATTTCGTAAGCAGTTTTCATTTAAAATCAGTCCTTTATCTCAATATTTTAAACATCTGTCTTTATTATAACTCAAAAAATTTCAAATTGCAATAGTTTTGAACACAAAAAAATGTTAAATTTTGCTGTTTTTAGCTGTCGGAATTTTTAGAACGGTTTTTATTGAATAAAATGGTAAAATATGGTAGAATGAGTTTAATCACAAACTGATTAAACTCAACGATATAAATCTCTTGCGAGATTTTCGATATGTCATAAATGACTCGATATGTGCTGATACACTCGATATGTTGCCTTACGGCAACGAGATTTATATCATATCGAGTTTTGAGTGAAACGAAAAACATATCGAATTTACGGAGTAAATATATCGAGCAAACTTCAGTTTGCATATCGACAAAAAATTAGCGACATCTAAATCGTTCACTAATTCTATATTTAAATTGAGGTGATAAATATGACATTTCCGGCAGTAACCCACAGAATATTTTATATTGATATAACTAAAATTAAACCGTCACCGAGACAGCCACGAAAAGACTATGACCCGTCACAGCTTGCAAAGCTGGCGTATTCTATAAAAATGCACGGCGTGATTCAGCCGGTTACTCTGCGTAGAAAAAACGGTGTGTTTGAGCTTGTGGCAGGTGAAAGACGAGTGCGTGCGGCAAGAATGGCAGGGCTTACAAAAGTACCGGCGATTATACGTAAAATGGATGACGAAACTGCCGCCTGCGTGGCACTTGCCGAAAATATGCAACGTCAGCCACTGTCGTATTTTGAGCAGGCTGGGTGTTGTCGTGATTACATACGCCATTATAATATGAGTACATCGGAATTTGCAAAAAATGCCGGAAAAAATTGCCGTGATATAGAGAGGCAGTTGCAGGCTTTGGATTTTCCGGAGGAAGTAAAACGTACACTTATAAAACACGGATTTGAAAATAAGTATAACGATGCATTGCTTGTTGTAAAGGACAGTAATTTGCAATGCCGTTTTATGGAAGAAGTGGTTAAAAAAAATATGTCTCAAGTGCAAGCTTTTGAGTATGCAACAGAGCTTAGCATAAGAGGAACAGCAAAGCCTGTGCGTAAAGGAGTTGTGGGAGATATGAAAATATATCTTAACACACTTATGCGGTCAGTGGGGATGATAGATAAACTGGGCGGGAAAGTTGAAACACAGGTCAGTAATGACGAAGAGTATACTGAATACAAAATTAAAATAAAAAATTCTATGCTGTAAAAAAATATTATGTAATGATACAGAGGCTGTAGCAAATGAAATCATTTTGCTACAGCCTCTTTTGGGGCGAAAGGAAAATAGTGCAGAATGGACGAACTGAAGGCGGACAAGGCTTTTTCAGCCTTGCCCGACCATGCCCTACGACGTACAGAGGTACGTCGAGAGGTGAAGTTTGTTCT
>JAZNOL010000113.1:0-1963 GCA_045580815.1 Clostridia bacterium
TCTTCGAGTTCTTGCAGTAGCTTACGCAGAAACTGATTTGATCCCCTCTGATATAGATCTACCTCTTACTTTTTGCGGACTAATAGGGATTTCAGACCCTCCAAGACCAGAGATATATGAGGCAATAAAAAATTGCAAAAATGCAGGAATAAAACCCGTAATGATAACAGGCGACCACGCAGAAACAGCCGCCGCCATAGCAAAAGACATCGGAATAAGTCCAAACGTAATAACTGGTCCTGAACTAAACAGAACTACAGATATTGAACTTAGACGAAGCATTAAAAAATATTCCGTTTTTGCAAGAGTAACACCCGAGCACAAAGTTAGAATTGTACGCGCGTTGCAGGCAAACGGTGAAGTTGCCGCAATGACCGGAGATGGAGTGAACGATGCCCCTGCTCTTAAACAAGCCGACATTGGATGCGCTATGGGTATAAACGGCACCGATGTTGCAAAAGAGGCTGCGGATATGATTCTAACAGACGATAATTTCGCAACGATAGTTGAAGCCATACACGAGGGCAGGTGTATATTTGCCAACATAAAAAAAGCTGTCCATTTTTTGATTTCCAGCAACATTGGTGAAATACTGACAATTTTTTGTGCAATAATTGCAGGGCTCCCTTCCCCGCTCACAGCGGTTCAGCTTTTGTGGGTGAATCTTATAACAGATTCTCTTCCGGCGATTGCTCTGGGTGTAGACACCAACAGCAAAAAAGAAATAATGTCCCAAAAACCGATAAAAAGAAACCAAAGCCTTTTTGCAAACGGCAACGGATTGACAATGTTTTTAGAAGGTGCATTGATAGGAACCCTTGCATTAGTTGCTTTCTGCATTGGATATTTCAAAACAGGATGCTGTGACACGGGCAGAACTATGGCGTTTTGTGTACTTTCTATGTCTCAGCTTATACACTCTTACAACGTGAGAACAGACCGTTCGATTTTTTCTTCCTCGGCACCAAAAAACATTTTGCTCCACCTTTCGGTTTTTCTGGGAATAGTGTTGCAGATTTTCGTTGTTATATCTCCTACACTTTCTAACTGGTTCGGAACAGTTATGTTAAACTCAGGCCAATGGAAAACAATAGCAATTCTTGCGATTGTGCCATTAATAGCTGTGGAGTTTTCCAAAATTATATGTAAAAATTCAAAGTGTCACAATAATTAATTTTTTTATCAAAAAGTCTTGACAAAATTCTGCATTTAATGTATACTATTAAATGCAGTTTAAATAGGGGTATAGTTCAGCTGGTAGAGCAACGGTCTCCAAAACCGTGTGTCGTGGGTTCAAATCCTACTGCCCCTGCCACCTAAAAAACGGCTTAAACACTTAGTTTAAGCCGTTTTTCTTATGCTTTTTATTTCTTATAATATTGACTCATTCCGCTTAACACAAGCATCAATTTCGCATACGGTCGCATCCGTTTGCAAGCGTTCCGTCTGCTACATCATCATTTTAGCATCACTTAATTTCGACAATTTCGCCGATTTCAGTTGTAGAGAGCAATTCTGCGAGAATATTTTTTAATTCTCGCAGATATTTTTTGTTCAAATACAATTCTGCTTTTCTTTGGTTACTGTATATTAAAATTTGACACATTTAAAAGTTACGGCACGGAGAAAATCCGTGCCTTTTTATCCATATAGAATATAATGCTTTTTAAAAATTTATTTTTTATTTTTGTATATCAGAAACGAATACACAGTCGGAATAATAACAAGTGCAAAAATTATTGCCATAAATATAAATGTTAAATTAAACAATCCTGACACAATCATTATTATACCGCCGTAAATCCAAAGTTTTCCTGCAAGTTTATGTGTTTTATTCCAGTTCTCTTCGTCATGCAGTGTCCAGGGGAGCTTGATTCCGATTGTGTAATTTTGTTTGCATTTTGGAAGAATAAAGCCAAGCACAAAAAATAAAATTCCCACGAAGACAGGCATTATGCTTTCG
>JAZNOL010000114.1:0-12775 GCA_045580815.1 Clostridia bacterium
GAAACCTAAAATAAGGGTTTTTAAAACAGTAATCGGAGGTAAACGGTATGAGCAATTTTGTTTTAAGTTGCTGTTCTGTGGCAGATTTAAAAAAAGAACATTTTGAAAAACGTGATATCAAATATGTGTGTTTTAGTTTTCAGCTTGATGGAAAAGTATACCGAGATGATTTAGGAATATCAATTCCTTTTGATGTATTTTACAAAAAAATGACAGAAGGCAGCGAAACTTCAACATCTCAAGTTAATGCAGAAGAATATGTAAATTATTTTGAGGGATTTTTAAAAGAAGGAAAGGATATTCTTCATCTAACACTTTCAACAGGATTGTCAGGTTCATATAATTCTGCAAATATTGCAAAAAATGAACTTGCAGAAAAATATCCTGACAGAAAAATTTATATCGTAGATTCACTTGCGGCTTCATCCGGATTTGGTCTTCTTATGGATAAGCTTGCTGATTTACGTGATGAAGGTAAAACTATTGATGAAATCCGTGATTGGATTGAAGAGAATAAATTAAAGATGCATCATTGGTTTTTCTCATCAGACCTTACCTTTTTCATAAAAGGTGGTCGCGTTTCAAAAACAGCTGGTTTTATCGGCGGTCTTTTGGGTATTTGTCCGCTTCTTAATGTTGATAATATCGGCAAACTTATTCCTCGTGAAAAAATTCGCACAAAGAAAAAAGTTATAAAACAGATTGTTTCCAAAATGGAAGAATTTGCAGATGACAGACTGGACTATTGCGATAAATGCTTTATTTCACATTCGAATTGTGAAGAAGATGCAAAAGCGGTAGCACAGCTTGTAGAAGAAAAGTTTCCGAAATTGAAAGAAAAAGTGCTTATTAATGATATAGGAACAACCATAGGTTCGCACACAGGACCCGGAACAGTTGCACTGTTCTTCTGGGGAGACAAAAGAGAAAACTAATCAATAATATAAAAACAGGCAGAATTCTGCCTGTTTTTATTATGCCTGTGCAAATTGGCTGTTATAAAGATTTGCATAAAATCCGTTTTTTGCCAGCAACTCTTTGTGGTTGCCAGTCTCTATTACATTTCCGTCTTTCATAACAAGTATTACATCAGCTTCTTTTATGGTTGAAAGTCTGTGAGCAACAATAAAGCTTGTTTTGCCTTGCATAAGACGTGAAAATGCCTCCTGAATTTTAAGCTCGGTTCTTGTGTCAATAGAAGAGGTTGCCTCGTCGAGAATAAGCATAGGCGGCAGGCAAAGCATTACACGGGCAATGCATAAAAGCTGTTTTTGCCCCTGCGACAGATTTCCGCCGTTTTCGCTTATTACGGTGTCATATCCGTTGGGAAGGCGTTTTATAAAGCTGTGAGCATGAGATGCTTTTGCTGCGGCAATTATTTCTTCGTCTGTTGCATCGGGATTACCCATAGAAATATTTTCTTTGATAGTTCCTGATTTGAGCCAAGTTTCCTGAAGAACCATACCGTAATTTGTTCTCAGACTGTTGCGTGTGATATTTCTTATATCGTTTCCGTCAACATAAATACTGCCGGAATTTACATCATAAAACCGCATAAGCAGATTTATAAGTGTTGTTTTTCCGCATCCGGTTGGTCCGACAATAGCAACACGAAGACCGGAGGATACGGTCAGGTTAAAGTTTTCAATAAGCTTTTTGTCCGGCGAATATGAAAAACACACATCTTTTAAAGTAATTTCTCCATTTGCATTTTCCAAAACCACAGCATCCGGACTGTCGGGAATTTGTGGGGTTTCTTCAATGAGTTCAAACAGCCTTCCAGCACAGGCGATTGCATTCTGAAGTTCTGTGATAACGCCTGAAATTTCGTTAAAAGGCTTTGTATATTGGTTCGCATAGCTTAAAAAGCAGGATAATCCGCCAACAGATATATTACCGTTAATTGCCGCAATTGCACCGGTTAATCCCACTCCTGCGTAAACCAGCGAGTTTACAAAACGTGTGCTGGGGTTTGTAAGCGATGAAAAGAAAATTGCATTAAGCGAGCATTTTTCAAGTTTTTCATTAATTTCATCGAACTTTTCAGATGCTTCATCTTCGTGAGAAAATGCGGCAACAATTTTTTGATTGCCAATCATTTCGTCAATAAGGGCTGTTTGTTTTCCGCGTATTTCTGATTGCTGTTTAAATGTATTGTACGTTCTGCCGGCAATAAACTTTGCAACAAAAAGGGAAACCGGGGTTAAAACAACAACAAGCAGAGTTATTTTAAAGTTGATTGACAGCATAAAAAGAAGTGTTCCTAAAATAGTCAAAATTCCGCTGAACAGTTGTGTAAAACCCATTAAAAGTCCGTCGGCAAACTGGTCGGCATCAGATATTACACGGCTTACAATTTCTCCGTGAGCGTGTGAGTCAATATATTTAAGCGGAAGAATTTCAATTTTTTTAAATGCTTCATCACGCACATCACGAACAACGTTATAAGTGATTTTGTTGTTTATTGTGTTCATCAGCCATTGAAGTAATGATGTTGCGGCAACGATAATTCCTGCACGCATTAACAGGTGGGAAATTGCATCAAAATTAACATTTCCTCTTCCAATAATAAAATCAATAGCATCGCCTATAATTATAGGAATATACAAAGTGGATGCAACAACAAAAGTGGCTGAAATTATTGACAGCACAATAAGATACTTGTAATTGCTGACGTATTTTAAGATTTTCTTCAGAGTTTTTGTTTGGATATTTTTCATTATTGTACAGCCTCCTCTTTAAACTGGGAGTTGTAAATTTCGCGGTAAATTTCACATTCTTTAAGAAGTGAGTCGTGAGTGCCGATTCCCTGAATTTCTCCGTCATCTAACACAACAATCTTGTCTGCGTGCATTATTGATGAGGTTCTTTGGGAAACAATAAACACAGTATAATCAACACAATGCTCTTTTAATGCTTTGCGAAGTGCAGCATCGGTAGCAAAATCAAGAGCAGATGACGAGTCGTCAAGAATAAGAATTTCAGGCTTTTTCACAAGTGCACGTGCAATTGTGAGTCTCTGCCTTTGACCGCCGGAGAGATTTTTTCCGCTTTGCTCAATAATATAGTCGAGCTTACCGTCCTTTTTATCAACAATTTCTTTTGCCTGGGCAATTTCAAGAGCTGTATAAATCTCTTCGTCCGTGGCATTTTCATTGCCCCATTTCATATTCTCACGGATTGTACCGGCAAAAAGTGTTGCCTTTTGTGGGACAATGCCGATTTTGTCACGAAGAGATGAAAGGGGATAGTTTTTTACAGAAATTCCGCAAATTTCGACACTACCCAGGTCGCAGTCATAAAAACGTGGTATAAGGTTTATAAGTGATGTTTTACCGGAGCCTGTTCCACCGATTATACCAACGGTTTCACCTTTTTTCACTGTAAAATTTATATCGGAAAGAGAATATTCCGATGATGAACCGTATTTCATATATGCGTGTTTAAATTCTACTGCTATGTCAGTATTAACAGGCGTAGGGGAGATGTCGCTACCACAAATGGACGGTTTTGTTTCAAAAATATTTTGTACACGGTTTCCACAGGCAACAGCCTTTGTAATGTTGATAATAAGATTTGCAAGTTTAATTAATTCTACAAGAATCTGCGACATATAGTTGTAAAGTGCTACAACTGCACCTTGAGTAATAATGCCTGCTTCAACACGTATTGCACCCACATAAATCAACACAATAACAGCAACATTAATTACAACATAGGTTGCCGGATTCATGAGAGCAGATATTTTTCCAACATATTTCTGAGTATCGGTAAGGGTTGTGTTTTTCTGCTTAAATTCCGCTATTTCGTCATTTTCTTTGCAGAATGCACGTATTACTCTTGCACCGGTCAGGTTTTCTCTTGTTTTTTGTAAAACAGCATCAAGATTTTTTTGCACTTTCTGATAAAGTGGAATAGATATGAGCATGATGCCGAATACAATTACGGATAAAACGGGAATTACGGCGGCAAAAATAAGAGCAGATTTCACATCAATGGTGAACGCCATAATCATTGCACCGAACACAATAAATGGAGAACGCAGAAACAGTCGAAGTGTAAGATTCACTCCGTTTTGAATCTGGTTTATATCACTTGTTATACGCGTTATGAGCGTTGAAGTACCAATGGAGTCAATTTCAGAATAGGAAAGGGACTGAATATGCCTGAAAAGGGCAGAACGGATTTTTGTAACAAACCCAACGGATGCTTTTGCCGCAAAATATTGTGCAGTAACAGAAAAAAGAAGCCCCACAAGACCGAATACACCAAGAATTAAGCACATTCTTATAACATAAGGTTTGTCATTATTTAAAATGCCGGTGTCTATAACTGCGGCAATAATGATGGGTACAAGCAATTCTAAAAATGCTTCAAAAAGCTTGAAAAGAGGACCTAAAACAGTCTCTTTTTTATAGTCTTTTAAATATATAAAAAGTTTTTGCATGAATAATCACCAAGTTTAAATTATAATAGTTATATTATACTATAAATGCATGAAATAGTCAATAGAATGTAAAAAAATAAACCGACATCAAAGATGTCGGGTTAAGTTAAAACTGATATTAGCCTAATTCAGCAAAGTATTTGATTGTTCTTACCATCTGGCTTGTGTATGAGTTTTCGTTATCATACCAAGAAACAACCTGAACTTCGTAAAGGTCATCAGCAATTTTAGCAACCATTGTCTGTGTTGCATCGAAAAGTGAACCGTATGTGATACCAACGATATCAGAAGAAACGATTTCATCTTCGTTGTAACCGAAAGAATCAGAAGCAGCAGCTTTCATAGCAGCGTTGATGCCTTCTTTTGTTACGTCTTTGCCTTTAACAACAGCTGTAAGGATTGTTGTTGAACCTGTGGGAACCGGTACACGCTGAGCAGCACCGATGAGTTTGCCGTTGAGTTCCGGAATAACAAGACCGATAGCTTTAGCAGCACCTGTTGAGTTAGGAACGATGTTTACAGCACCTGCTCTTGCACGACGGAGGTCACCTTTTCTGTGGGGACCGTCAAGAATCATCTGGTCGCCTGTGTAAGCGTGAATTGTAGCCATGATACCGCTCTGGATTTCAGCGTAATCATTGAGAGCTTTAGCCATAGGAGCCAAGCAGTTTGTTGTACATGATGCAGCAGAAATAATCTGGTCATCAGCTGTAAGAGTTTTTTCGTTTACGCTGTAAACGATAGTTTTGAGGTCGTTACCTGCGGGAGCAGAAATAACAACTTTTTTAGCACCGGCATTTACGTGAGCCATGCTTTTTTCTTTTGAGCAGTAGAAACCTGTACATTCAAGAACAACGTCTACGCCGATTTCTCCCCAGGGGAGGTTTGCAGCGTCTTTTTCGCTGTAGATTGTGATTTTTTTGCCGTCTACTGTGATTGAGCCTTCGCCAGCTTCTACAGTGTGACCGTCGTATCTGCCCTGAGATGAGTCATACTTAAGAAGGTGAGCGAGCATTTTAGGATCTGTGAGGTCGTTGATAGCAACAACTTCATAACCTTCTGCACCGAACATCTGACGGAAAGCCAGACGACCGATACGTCCAAAACCGTTAATTGCAACTTTTACTGCCATGAGAATTACCTCCAATAGAATTTTTTGGTTGTTTTTCCAACACTTATATTTTACTACAAAATTTTATAAAATACAAGACCTTTGTTAAAATTTTGTTTATTTATTTGTAAAAATGTTGTTTTGCACAATTGAATAATGCATAACTTAAAAAAATTAGGCATTTTTTATTATATAAATTAAACAAAAAATGCAAAAATATACATCTGTCTTTCAAAAAAATAAGGGCTGCAAAGGTGCAGCCCTGAAGTTTTTATAAATTAGTCAGCCGAGAAGGGCAACAGGGCAATCATTCTTGCTCTCTTAACTGCAACTGTAAGCTGTCTCTGATGTTTAGCACAGTTACCGTTAATTCTTCTCGGAAGAATTTTACCGCGTTCAGAAACGTATTTTCTGAGTTTGGAAACATCTTTATAGTCAATGCCTGTAACTTTGTCAGCACAGAAAGCACAAACTTTTTTCTTTGAACGTCTTCCGCCGGCTCTGGGAGCTCTTTCAACTTTTTCTTTTTCAGCCATGACGTTAACCTCCTTCTTGTAAACTTTACTTTTTCAATTAAAACGGTACATCGTTTTCGTCGTCAGCAGTCATGAAACCCTGAGGAGCACTCTGAGGTTGTGAATAACCTCCGCCAAAACCGCCCTGCGGTTGTGCAGTGCCGTAGGCTGTGTCATAGGGGTCAGCATTGTAGCCTGAATTGTCACGTTTAGGTTCAGCAAAATGAACTTCATCAGCAACAACTTCAACAACGCTGCGGTTCTTACCGTCATTATCCTGCCAGGAACGCTGCTGCAATTTTCCGCAAACTGCAACAAGTTGTCCTTTTCTGAAATAGCGGGCAACAAAATCGGCTGTAGAACGAAATGCAATACAGTTGATGAAATCAGTCTGACGTTCTTCGCCCTGACGTGCAAAATCTCTCTGCACAGCAAGTGAAAAACTGCACACACTGATACCCGATGCTGTAGCACGCTGTTCGGGATCACGGGTGAGTCTACCCATTAAAATAACTTTGTTCAGCATAAAACACCCTCCTTAGTCTTTAAGGACAACGATTGAACGCAATACGCCTTCAGTAATCTTGTAAACCCTTTCTAATTCGCTCGGGAAATCCGGCTTAGAAGTAAAGTTTATAAGAACATAGTAACCTTCGGTTTTGTAGTCAATTTCATAAGCAAGTCTTTTTTTGCCCCATACATCAATTTCATCAATTGTTGCATTAGCTTCGATTAATGCTTTGAATTTTTCTACAAGACCGTTTACAGCTTCCTCGCCAAGAGTTGTATCAAAAACAACAATTGTCTCGTATGCTCTTGTAATTTCAGTCATGTTTTCACCTCCTCATGGACTTACAAAGTATAAATACTTTGATGTTAGGCTCCGTATTTTGCGGAGCAAGGATTTTTAACTTTGATATTATATCACATTATTTGGCAATTGTCAAGAGTTTTTTTGAAAAATAATATATATTTTTAATGACTTTCAAAAAGGCCGTGAATATTGCAATAAAAATAAAGTTTACCGCCTCTTATTGCCGGAAGTCTCACTTCTGCGCCCTGCTCAGGATAAAGCTTCACAAGAATAACCCTGTCAAATCTCGCATAAGCAACAAAAGAAATATAATGAGATTTTGTCATATCGTGTTTAAATGTGATATAATAGTCGTTTTCGATTATCTCCACATCAGGGGAGTGTGCGTCATTGCACTTCTTTACTTCCAAAGGCGAAAGCCGTCTTCCGCAACAGGAAACCTCGCTGTTTCCCACACCGGTCATAATACTGCCACAGCTTTCGCATACATAAAATTTTATTTTTTTCATATTACCGTTTTCCTCCGTGTTAAGCTTCAGTTTGCCGGAAAGGAGTTGTTCGGCATTGACACACAGTATTTTAGAAAGCTCGTTTAATAGTGATACATCGGGAAATCCGCCGCCACATTCCCATTTGGAAACGGTTTTTGGGCTTATATTGAGTTTTTCTGCAATTTCTGCCTGAGTAAATCCCTTTTCTTTTCTTAAATTAGATAAAAGCTGTCCTGTTTTTTGTAAATCCATGCTTTGTCCCTCCTTGCAATAATTATAACATAGTAATGTTAAAAAGACAATCCACGATTCGCAGATACTAAAAAACAGATGCAAATAAGCATCTGCATCTGTTTAGTGTTTTTTGAAATAATTTAAAATCTTTTTTACGCGTGTTGATAAATAGAAATAAGACCGCATCATAAATTTTCTGCATTTTAATGTATGTCCCCAGATAAATACATATAACTTATATATAAAATCAGAGGTTTTATATACTTTTCCTTTGCGGATAAATCCTATTACCTTTGCAATAACCTGCTCGGGGTATATGGGATATTCAATAACATTCTGATTATCACCGCAAAGTGAATATATGTTATCTTTTATTTTAACAATACGGTGAAGAACAAAGTGGCCGTTACTGCGTTTATAAAGAATAATATCAAATTTTTTTATTTTGTCGGGCTTTGATAAAATAACGCTGTCGCGGTTTTCCCAGAACAGCGGACACATGCTTATGCCCGTAACTCCGAGAGTGAAATTTCCACCACCGTCAACAACTTCTTTTATTACAGGGGCAATTTCAGCCATTTCTGCTTTAAAAGTATTCATATCAGTTTCACCAATCAGTCTTCTATAATGTTTGATGCACGAAGGGTTTTTATAAACTCTGCAACATCTTCTTCGCAGGTTTTGCGATCAACACCTTCATATTCTGCCTGAAGACTGTCTGCAAGTTTTGCTTCGTCAGCACCGTTTTCAAGAATTTTCCATAAAAATGCACCGGTTTCGTTAAGAGAAATCATACCGTTGAAATTAACACTGTCGCTACCGGTTGGTACAACAACGTTTGAACCCGCAATTGTGCGAAGTACAAAATTTTTCTTTATTTTCATAAATAACAACCTTTCTTTTTGTAAATCAAAGCGAGAGCCTGTTTTTTACTGTATCTACTGCTTCTTTTGAAATATTACATCCCAGATGAAGAACAGGAACCTGCGACATAACTGTGTCTAAGGTCTGCATAAGTTTTTCTGAAAAAACTTCAAAAGCCGGGCGTGATATTTCTTCAAGAACAAGAAACAATGACTGAATCGGGTCAACATCGTTTATTGTGTTTTCTTTTGCTTGAGAAAGCATCACAATTGCGTTAAGGGGAGAGGTTTTATCGGTGTTTATGCCGGTTGTGCCACTCCATGGAATACCGGAAACATAGGGTTTACCGTCAATGATGCGAACAGCAGGGGAGTCGTCATTAATAACTGTAACGCTGTCGCCGTAGTGTGTTTTCCAAAGTCCTGTGTGAGTGGATTTTCCTGTTCCTGACGGAGCCGAAAATGCAAGTCCGTTTCCGTTAAAATCAATACATGATGAGTGTAGTACAAATCCGTTATGATTAAGCATAAAATAACGGAAAAGCTCGCCGAGCATATTGAAACAGCGTATGTCAACAGGAGCACCGCCCATAGACTGAATATCTTTCAGATAACAAAAGGCACGTGAGGTTTTTATATCCGAAATTATTGCGGCACTGTAACCTAATTCTTCGCTTAAAAAATCGTGAATTGAAAAAGTGTCACCGTCGAGATAGTATTCGCGGAAATTGTTTGCAACAGCAATTTTCTCACCTTTTGGCATAGGAACTTCGCCATTACATGAAAAAGAAACTGTAATATCGGCATGGTCGGCATCCGGGATTTCATATTCACTCATGCGATTTTTAAAATATTCGGAATTGAAACCGTCAAGAGCCATAACAAAGCCGGCAATTTTGTAATAATGCATAAAACTCACGCAGCCTTTCGGTTGTGTTTAAAATTAATGTTCGTGTTTGTGGCAGCTTTCGCAGCAGCCGTCGCAGGTTGCTTTGGGATTGACAAATTCCTCGCCGCGGCGTTTGTAATAATCTGCAATTGCCGCAGTAATAGCTTCTTCGGCAAGAACAGAGCAATGTATTTTTGCGGGCGGAAGACCACCAAGCTCATCTATAACCTGTTTGTTTGTGATTTTGAGGGCTTCTTCAATAGTTTTGCCCTTAACCATATCTGTTGCAACAGAGCTTGTTGCAATTGCGGCACCGCAACCAAAGGTCTGAAATTTAATATCTTTAATTATATTGTCTTCAATAAGAAGATACATTCTCATAATATCTCCGCATTTTGCGTTACCAACTTCACCGATTGCGTTGGCGTTTTCAAGCTCGCCTACATTGTGCGGATTTGAGAAATGTTCCATAACTTTTTCTGTATACATAAATAAAACTCCTTTATTTGTTATTTGCCGGATAAAGCGGCGACATTTTGCGAAGAAGAGCAACAATACGTTTAAGCTCATCAACGGTATAATCAATCTGTGAATAAGTATTATCGTCACCAAGAGTAAGACGGAGTGAACCGTGTGCAATTTCGTGCGGAAGTCCTATGGACAGGAGCACGTGCGACGGGTCAAGAGAACCCGATGTGCAAGCTGAACCGCTTGAACCGCATATTCCTGCAAGGTCAAGGTGAAGAAGAAGTGCTTCACCTTCGATATATTTGAACGAGAAATTTGCGTTTCCGGGCAGACGTTTTGTCATGTGTCCGTTAAGAATTGTATCCGGAATTTCGGTAAGAACTCTTGAAATCAGATAATCTCTCATTTCGGCAAGTTTTAAACGGCGTTCTTCAACATCCTGCATTGAAAGATAAAGTGCTTCGGCAAGACCGATAATACCTGCAACATTTTCTGTGCCGGCACGGCGTCCGCGTTCCTGACCGCCACCAAAAATGAGGTTTTGCGGTTTGTGACCGCTACGGATATACAGTGCACCAACGCCTTTGGGACCGTAGAATTTGTGCGCTGAAAGTGACAGCAAATCAACACCTAATTCTTCTACATTAATCGGAATTGCTCCAACAGCCTGAACAGCATCGGTATGGAAAGTTATTTTGTGCTGTTTTGCAATTTTGCCAATTTCGGCAATAGGCTGAATTGTGCCGATTTCGTTGTTTGCATACATTACCGAAATAAGTATGGTCTGGTCGGTAATTGCATTTTCTATATCAGCAGGGGATATAATACCTTTTTCGTCAGGTTTTATATATGTTACCGAAAAACCTTCTTTTTCAAGCTGCTGGCATGTGTATAAAACTGCATGATGCTCAAAAGCAGTTGTAATTATATGATTGCCTTTTGCTTTTTTTGCATATGCTGTGCCTCTGATTGCCCAGTTATCGGCTTCACTTCCGCAACCGGTAAAATAAATGTCGTTTGCCTTGCAACCAAGACAAAAGGCAACTTTTTCGCGTGCATTTTCAACAGCTGTGTGGTTGGATGCACCGATAGAATATATAGATGACGGATTGCCGTATTCTGATGTGAAATAGGGGAGCATTTTTGCAAGAACGTCCGGTTTCACGTTTGTTGTTGCGGCATGGTCAAGATATACTGCTCTTTTCATTGGGATATTTCATCTCTTTCTTTTGTAGTCAAAAATTTATTCATTATAAATTATATACCCATTTTCTGATAATGTCAAGTCTATTATTATACAAAATTATTATAAATAATAATTGCATTAATGTAAAAAATATGAAAAGAAGAGAAATATTATTTTAAAAGTATCCTCATCGGTAAGACCTTCAAAACCTTTTAAAAACTCTCTTTTCATGTTGCACCTTTCTTTTTGCTACGCTTTATTACGCAGGTCGCCTCTGCCGGCTCACGTAGTTTTACGTCATTGCGGACAGATTTTGTGTACAAAAAAAGCACCGTGCATAAATGCATAGTGCTTGATTTATTAAGTTTTGGGTATAAAAATACCACCTTACCGCATCAGTAGGGTGGTATTAATATATTCTTTCAATTGATTTAATATCCGGCAAAAAAACCTCTTCAATCTTTCCTTTTGAATCTTCAATCCATATGCAATCAATTTCAGGTTCGTTGTCTTTGTCGGGAATATATGAAACGCATTCTCCTGAAAATACAGAACCATTGTTACAAGCAACAGTATATTTTCGTCCGACCATATGTTCACTTAATTCAATCATTTTATCTCACCTCTTGACCGTAATATTTTCTTTTCCATGGATTTTATATCTTTTATGAGCGAAGTTTTACTGAGTTTCTGTGAGAGTAGCAAATGAATTCTTTTTTCCTTTTCTGAAATAGATAAAGACCCAGAATGTTTTGTATACTCTGGTGTGCTGTAATATTCAAATGCTACCTTTTTACAATATTCTTTTAACTCTGATACTGATTTTGTTTTTAATTGAGCGTGGGTTGGTACAAGGTGTGCACCATCTTGCGAGTAATGAATATTTGCTGTATCTGTTAAAGTTTTAAAGCTATGCTTTTTATTGACGTTTACACCTATTATTTTATCTACAGTAATTTTCTCTTTATTACCGACTCTTTTGCCAGTACCCGCTTTATCATTGATAATGCTTTTTATTTCGTTATTAGAAATAATGAAATAACTTCTGCCATTCTTGTAATTGTTAGAACCGAGAATGTGTTTATCTTGTCGTCCTTGATGTATTTTTATTATACCACCATTTGCCGCTTTTGTCAACTCATTTTTTGTTTTAACCCTCCTGAACCCACCGACCTGCATTCTCTCCATTTTAGTCGGCAGTCCCGAAGCCTTGCTCAGTTGTGCATACTTACTTGTCAGCAGATTGATTTTATACTGTGCTTCACGTCGCAGGTCATCGTTTCCGCTTGCCTTTGCCATGTTTGCAAGGTCTTTTTCATGCCGCACAGCTGTTTCAATTTTACGTTGCAGCTGGCTTGCCTCGTACCGGGTGTACTCTTTGCCCTCAAACTCAAACGTCTGCTTGTCTTCCGCTTTCATCTGCTCAAGCTGTTCGTTGCTGTATGTGGGACGTGAAATCCCCAGCAAAATTGAAAACTTAAAATGCAGACAGCCGTATTCATTCAGCAGCGGTTCTGCCTCTTTTTCAAAAGACGGATAATACACGCCCTTGACCGTCCGTGCTTCGCCTTTGGCATACTGTCTGCGTGGCTGGGCAAAAAAACGGGGACGGTTTTATGTCCGCCCCCTGTGCAAAATAAGAAATGTGCTGTTAAATTTTCTTGCAGGTTGTTGTGTTATTTTGCAGTGCTTATTTTTATTTTGTCGGCACTTATTCCTGCGTGAGTAACAATAATATCCTTTATGCGAGTTGCACC
>JAZNOL010000115.1:0-55132 GCA_045580815.1 Clostridia bacterium
TATAATAAAACACGAAGAAGGGACACGTTCAAGCGGTTACCTTCGGTTGTTTAGTTACATATTTACATAATAAACCACCTATGGCAGTAGGTGGTTTATTTCTTTATTTCAACAATTATTCCATATGTAATCATAAGAATTACACAAAAGATAATAACTTCTATAAATATCTACCTCCCTTGTCTTATGTATTCCGACAAGGTAAGTAAACTCACCTTCCTTTCCACCTTATCGGTAGCGGAAGGCAACCACCTAAACACGCTTATAAGGAGAATAATAGAGCAATTCAGCTATCCCTTCTTCGCTTATGAGATATTATACCATACTTTGCGAATTTTGTTAACACAAATGCACCCTGTCCTTACGGAAGGGGTGTTTTTGTGTATGTAGAACTATATGTGTACCATTAAAAATCACTCTTACAACTATTACAATGCCATTGCTTTGTGGTTTTGCCTAAAGCAAATATACCCCATAATGCTACACTACCTGCTTTTGATAATCCTGAGATTTTCTTACAGTCGGTTGATTTGCAATAGGGACAGGTTATTGTGGGGGTTGTGGAAGTTGTTGTAGATGATTGGCTACCTGATGGTTTACCAAACATTTCGGGATTCCTTGTTTTAAGAAACTCCGAGAATTTTTCATCCTCTCTATCTTCCCATGCTTTAAACTCGTCTAATCTATCAAACAATGCTTGGTCAAACTCAGGAGAGTTTTTAACAAGTTCGTTTTGTATAATGATTTCGAGGGCTCTATACTCTTCATTTGTCATTATTACAAATTTATTTATACCATCTGTCTCTATATATGGTGTAATATATTTTTCTGGTACTATAATTAGATCCGTTCTACAATGGCGACATTTTCGCCAATAAGCAACATTTACCTGTTCAAAGCCTAGGCTGTGCAGTAGTCCGCATTTTGGGCAATAATAATCACGGATAAAGCTCATACATCAATCATCTCCTTAATATCATTATATCATAATGTTAGTTTAAAGTCAATATATATTGCGTTATCCACAAACGCCATATTATTAATAGTACGATATTTAGAACATTTGAAAACGATTTAGATGGCATAGAAAATAAACTTGGGTTTGGTAAAAGAACATTTGCTGAGTTTGACGCACAGGTAACAAAAGCCTTTGACAATGCAGAAGCAGGGGCAAATAAATTTACTACTTCACTAAAAAAAACATGGGCTGCAACAAAAGCAATTTTTCGTGCAGAAAAAACTCCAGTTGAAGAACCTAATTGGAAGAAAACTTTCGATGGGGAAATTGTTTCTAAACAGAATATTGATGATCGTAAGTCCATTTTAGGAGGCGGTCATATGGCAAACAGTGAAATTATAAATGATTTAAAACAGGCTATTGCCAAGGAAATAATAAATGATGTATTAATTGTTGATAAAAACCACGCTTTGCGTGGCTTTTATTTTGCTGTTGGCAGTTTTTGACGGTGGCAATTTGTTAGCTGCATTATATGGCAAAATAACATATAAAAATAATTGACAACCGGATAAATATATGGTATAATTATCCTATGAAATAGGAAGTTTAAAAAGAAGCGTAAAGAATAAATAAAATAAAAAGAATTGAGGGAAACTATTATGGCAATTACAGTTGAAAAAACCGTATATTCAAAATGGGGAAACTGCATCAGAATTTCAAACGGCGAGGTTGAAATTTTCTGCACAATAGATATTGGTCCGAATATTATTCGCTGTGCACCAATCGGCAAACCGAACCTGTTTTTTGAAGACCTTGACAACCAGACTTTAAAAGATTTGCCCGACGGCGTTTTCAGAGGCACACGCTGGCAGAACTATGGCGGTCACCGTTTCTGGGTAAGTCCGGAAGCATATCCATTTACATATTATCCGGCGATTGATAATGTTGATTATGAAATTCTTGACAACGGCGTTGTTTTAAAACAGTGCAATCAGGAATTCAATAACATAAAACTTGAAATGACTGTTACCATGACAGAAGACGGCGAAATCACTGTTGTTCATAAACTTGAAAACACCGGTGCATGGGAAATAGAGCTTGCACCCTGGGCACTTACCGTGCTTACAAAAGGCGGAGTTGAGATTATTCCTCAGCCCAACCGTGAAACAGACCTGCTTGCAAACAGAGTGCTTGCTGTGTGGCCTTATACAAACATGGGCGACGAGCGTGTTACATGGAGCAAGGATTATATTGCTCTGCGTCAGAATCCGCAAGCAGGCGACAATGCATTTAAAATCGGTATCAACAACGAGCACGGATATGCCGCATATTTTGTAAACGGAATGCTGTTCCTTAAAAATTATGAGCAGTATATTGACGGTGTTTATCCCGATTACGGTGTTTCTTTTGAGACATATACAAACGGCGATATTATGGAAATGGAAACTCTTGGTGAACTGGCACTTTTAAAACCGGGTGAAACAACAACTCACACCGAAAAATGGAAGATTTTTGATAATGTTGAGGCACCGGCAATAAACGATGCTGACATCAAAGCAAAACTTGATAAATATATATAATGCAGATTGAAAAGGGTCGTAATCGACCCTTTTTTAAGCGAAGTAGCAGAAGAGGTTTTTATGAGTTATCTGATAAATGACAGACAAACAGCGGCGATTGCCGAAAATATAAAAAACGGTGTATATCCTTTGTCAGTTTCGGGGCTTTCCGATTCGGCAAGGGCTGATTTTGTTGCCGCAGTTTGCGAAAAAACATCAAAAAAACCTTTTGTTATAGTAGACAGTGCCCTTGATGCCCGTGTGCTTAAAGAAGACCTTGAATTTTATATGCCGCAAAAAAATGTTCTGCTTTATCCGTCAAAAGATTATCTGTTTCACAATATTGAGGCAGCAGGCAAAAACATCACAACAACACGAATAAATACGGTTATGAGCATTAAAAACGGCGATGCCGACGGCGTTGTTGCCTGCATTGATGCTGTTATGGAATATACTCTTGACAAAAAGCTTTCCGATAAATATGTAATAACCGTAAAACAGGGCGAGCGGTTTGATTTTGAAGATTTAAAATCCCGTCTTGTGATTATGGGATATAAATTCTGCGATTTTGTTGAAGGTGCAGGACAGGCAAGTTTTCGTGGCGGCATACTTGACGTGTTTTCTCCCTCATCAAAAAAGCCTATACGCATTGAGTTTTTTGACGATGAGGTTGATACCGTGCGGTTTTTTGACCCGCAAACTCAGCTTTCTGAAAAAACAGCGACGGATTGTGTGATTTATCCTTGCCGTGAGTGTATTATCGAAGACGTAAAACCCATAGTGAAAAAACTTGAAAAGCACAGCGACATGGCGTGGATTGCAAAAGACGTGGAGCTTTTTGAAAATTCACGGTATTTTCCTGCAATGGACAGATATATTCCTTTGATTTTTGAAAAAATTCCCACAATTGTTGATTATTTAAACGATGATTATATCATTTTCACCGATTATCCGGCATCTGTTTTTGAACGTGGGGATAATTTTGCAAACGAAATAAACGAAAATCTTTTGCAGTTTGCACAGGACGGCAATATGCCGTTTTTTGACAAAAATTATCTTGCTATGCCGGATGATATTCTTAAAAACACAAAGCTGCCGGTGGTGATGACGGGCAGTATTTCCGCTTCCTGCGGTAGTGTTAGTGTGAAACAGCAGTTTGATATGGGCGTGCGTAATGCCCAGTCTTATCAGGGCAGGCTTGAGCTTGTTATTGACGATATAAAATTCTGGCAGAAAAAAGGTTGCGCAGTCACAATTCTTGCCGGAAGCAACCGCAAACGCGAGGCGTTTGCACATACTCTTGAAGATAATAATATACCTTATATAATATATGACGGCGACGGATTTGCAAAAAAAGGCGAAACCGTCATAAAATGCGGTTCGGTAAACCGTGGTTTTGAATGTCCGGCTCTTGCATCGGTGCTTATTGGGTCAAGAGAAATTTTCGGAACAGCAAAACAGAAACGCAAAGAAACCTCAATGCCCGGTGTCAAGATAAAATCCTTTGCAGATTTGTCCATTGGTGATTATGTTGTGCATCAGATACACGGCATCGGTAAATATCTTGGGCTTGTGCGTATGGAGGTAGACAAAGCCGAACGTGATTATCTTAAAATCCAGTATCGTGGTACGGATGTGCTGTATGTTCCGGCAACATCCCTTGATGTTGTCAACAAGTATATAAGCGGAGAGGCAAAGGATTTAAAACTCAACAAAATGGGTGGCAGTGAATTTGCAAAAACAAAGGCAAAGGTCAAAAAAGCCCTTGAAGATATTGCCGGCTCGCTTATTGCACTGTATGCCGCACGTTCTTCTCAGAAAGGCTTTGCTTTTTCTCCCGACAACGACTGGCAACACAATTTTGAAGAGATGTTTCCCTATGAAGAAACTCCCGACCAGCTGAAATGTATTGAAGAAGTAAAAAAAGACATGGAATCCGAAAGACCCATGGAACGTCTGCTTTGCGGAGACGTGGGTTTCGGAAAAACCGAGGTTGCTCTGCGGGCGGCGTTTAAGGCTGTTATGGACAGCAAACAGGTGGCGTATCTTGTGCCAACAACAATTCTGGCACAACAGCATTACAACACTTTTGCGTCAAGAATGAGAGATTTCCCGGCAATTAATGTGGAAATGCTCTCACGTTTCCGCACGCCCAAACAGCAGAAAGAAATTGTCAAACGTGTAAACAGCGGTGAAATTGATATTATAATAGGCACACACCGTATTTTGCAGGAAGATTTGCAGTTTAAAGATTTAGGTCTGCTTATTATTGACGAAGAACAGCGGTTCGGTGTCAAGCACAAAGAAAAAATCAAAACTCTTAAAAACAGCATAGACGTGCTTACCCTTACGGCAACGCCTATCCCGAGAACTCTGCATATGTCACTTACGGGAATCCGTGACATGAGCGTTATTGCCATGCCGCCTGAGGACAGATATCCCGTCCAGACCTTTATTGCGGAATATGATAAAGAGCTTATCCGTGAGGCAATTGCCCGTGAAGTGGGCAGGGGCGGTCAGGTTTATTATGTATATAACCGTGTGGAGAGCATATACAAGGTGGCGCAGGAAATTTCAGACCTGATAGACGGCGTGCGTGTGTCGGTTGCTCATGGGCAGATGAGTGAGCGTGAGCTTGAAATTATTATGATGCAGATGCTTGCCGGCGAAATTGATGTGCTTGTCTGCACAACAATCATTGAAACCGGGCTTGATATACAAAATGCAAACACAATTATTATTGAAAATGCGGACTGTTTCGGGCTGTCACAGCTTTATCAGCTTCGTGGCAGAGTGGGACGTTCAAACCGTCTTGCGTATGCTTATATGACATACCGTAAAAATAAAATTATTAACGAAACAGCAGAAAAACGTCTGACAGCAATCCGTGAATTTACCGAATGGGGCTCCGGTTTTAAAATTGCTATGCGTGACCTTGAAATCAGGGGTGCCGGTAATCTGCTTGGTGCACGTCAGCACGGTGAAATGGATGCTGTTGGTTATGATATGTACTGCAAACTGCTGGGCGAAGCTGTTGCCGAAGCGAAAGGCGAGCCTGAAAAAGAAGAAATTATCACAAGTGTGGATATAAAGGTGGATACTTATATTCCCGAAGAATATATTGCATCACACAACGTGCGTATTGAAATTTATAAGAAAATTGCATCGGTTAAAAGTGAAGAGGATAAGGAAACAATTATAGATGAGCTTGTGGACCGTTTCGGCACGCCGCCGCAGAGCATTGTCAGTCTGCTTGACGTATCTTTGGTGCGTGAATATGCCGCACAGGCGGGAATAAGTGATGTTACGGAAACGGGAGAACGCGTTTATATGATGTTCCAGTCACAGCCGGACGAAGAAAAGGTTGCGGCGGTGGTATCGGCGTTCCGTGGGCAGGTTCTGTATTCTGCCGGCAAAAAACAGAGGCTTGTTTATATAGGAAGATATTCAAACACGCAGACACTTCTTAAACAGCTTAAAACCGTGCTGATTTATTATAATTCCTATAATGTGGATGATAAAAATTAATTTTTTGTGAATTTTAATAAAAAGTATTTACTTGAAACAACTTTTGTGGTATAATTTATATAATTGCAGAAAAATAATATGCAAAAATCGGTCGTAAAAGATCGAAAAGGGGTTTTATAACGGAGGATAAAATAATGAATGTTTTGTTTTTGTCTATTTCGACAGGAAGTGGGCATGCAAGTTGTGCAAGGGCAATGGAAAATACACTTAAAAATATGGGCGCAACAACGTATTCGCTTGATGTTTTCGGATACAGTAATAAATTTTTGGAAAAAGCAGTTTCGGATATGTATCTTTTTGCACTTAATAAAACGCCGAAACTTTATGGTAAATATTACGATAAGGAAGATTACGGAAAAGGTAAGTTTGTAAACGTTGTTTCCAAATTCAATATAACGGTAAAAAACAAAATAGAAAAATTTATTATCGACAACAAAATAGATGCGGTTGTTTGTACACATCTTTTTGCAGCACAGCTTATGATGCTGATAAAGAAAAAAGTTAAAACACTTAATATAGGCGTTGTAACGGATTATACAATACATCCGAAATGGGAAACGACCGATATGGATGCTTATGTTATTGCAGACAAATCGCTCATTCCTCTTGCACTTAAAAAAGGATTAAAAGAGGAAAAAATGATGCCCATAGGAATACCGGTTGATGAAAAATTTACTAAAGTCGGTGACAAAGCAGCGGCAAGGAAAAATCTTGGTTTTGATGATAAACCGCTTTTGTTTGTTATGATGGGTTCAATGGGTTTTGGAAATATTAAAGAAATAGTTAAAGAGCTTGATGATGCACAGGGAGATTTCAATATAGCTATTGTTTGCGGAAGCAACAAAAAAGCCTTAAAAACTATTCAAAAAAGTACATATGAACATAATGTGAAAGCATACGGTTTTGTAAATAATGTTGATGAGTTTATGGATGCGGCGGAGTGCATAATCACAAAACCGGGCGGTCTTAGTGTAACCGAAAGTCTTGCAAAAAAATTACCGATGATATACATTGACCCAATTCCCGGTCAGGAAGAAAGAAATATCGAGTTTTTGGTAAACAGCGGTGTTGGACTTATGGTTTCAAATACGTATACGTTGGCAATGGCCGTATCACTCTTTTTCACTGATGAAGCAAGAAGACAAGAAATGCAAAATGCTGTTGTGCGACTTGCAAAACCGGATGCCGCTAAAAAAATTGGTGAATATATAATGAGACGAGGAGATATAGAGTGAAAAAAGAAAAAGGTAAAAAGAGGGACAAGAAAAAAGTTCTTCTGACAGTGCTGATTGTAATTTTGTCGTTGGCAGTAATAGGCTTTGTGCTGTTTCAGTATGTGTTTAAACCGATTATTGTTGATTATGCTTTCGGTGAAATAACAGATATGGTTGTTCAGACTATGGGAAATAAAGCACAAAATGAAGTGCAAAATGTAGGAGAACAGCCTCAACAACCGGAGAATGCAGAGAATACCGATGGTGAAAATGCAGAAGATAGTGACGTGGAACAATCGGAAGAAGCTGAAATAGAAAAACGCCGTGAAGAAGTTAATAACATGAGCGTGAACGAGGTGGCGTCAATTGTGGCGGCAGATTCGGGACTTATAGCACAGCTTGAAAAAATTGTTTCTCCTGCGGATAAAGAAAAAGTAATCAGCATTTTGCTTTCAAATTTCACAAAGGAAGAAATTGCCAAATATTCGGCTGAGGTTGCGGCAGGTATTACATCTCAAAGAAAAAGTGAGCTTGCGGCAATGGCAAGAAGCCGTCTTACAAGTGCACAATGGTCTCAGTGTATGCAGCTTTTTGCAAAATATGTTGATCAACTTCGTCCCATAATTGCAGAAAAAATAAAAAACTAAAAAAAATTTAAAAAACTATTGCAATTTCAAAAAAAATGTGATATAATACAATTAGGTGTATTGACACGAAAAACCTAAAATTTTAATGAGGTGAACACAATGAAAAAATTTACAAGCTTATTAGTTTTGGTGTGCATGCTCGTTATGTGCTTTGCGGTAACAAATGTTTCTGCTGCAACAGACGACAATCTCCAGTATTTACTTGTTGATGCTCTCAGCTGGAGTGATGCAGCTGAAGGCGCAACAGAACAGTTTAACACAGCAGTACTCAAAAACTGTGCACCGAGTGCAGATTTTGATGCGTTGGCAGACACAACTCTTACAATGATTACAGCGAATTCAGATTCTGCAAAAGTTAAAGCTCTTACAAAAGATGATGTAAAAGCTGCTCTTACAGCTTTTGGAAACGCTACAACATCATCACTTACATCTGTGGGCAAAACTGTTCAGCAGATTTATACAGAACGTGAATTTGAAAGCAAAACAGCATACACAGGTCAGATTGGTGTAGGCGGTTACTTCGGTGACGGTCTTAAAACACTCATTCCTGATACAGGTGCTGTTACAGGCTACGAATTTGAAGATTTGAGAAAACAGCTTAATACTGCTCTTACAGGCGAAGAAGATAACAACAACGGTCTTCGTTTTGCTCTTCTTTATCTGCGTGAACAGGTATATATCAACAAAATGATTGGTATTGCTCCTGCTGAAACACATATCTCAAGCTTCGATACATACACAAATACTTTCGATTTCTATATCAGCAGCAAAGTTACAAGCACTGCAGCAAAAGATCAGATTATCGGAACAACAAGCGACCTTATCACAATGCTTCCTGCTCTTAAAGCAGAGGTTGATGCAAAATCAGGTGCAAATCTTACAGAAAAATTCATGGTTTATATAGAAGAACTTCTTAATGCAGGCGATGCTGCACAGAAAGCAAGCTTCTATGATTTCCTTGATGATAACTACCGTACAGATGAAGGTATTATTATAATCTCAACATCTTCAAAACCGTCTTCAGGCGGTGGCGGCGGTGGCGGTGTGACAACATATGTTGTTACATATGCTAACACAGTAGGTGGTTCACTTGACGGTGAAACAACAGAAAAAGTAAGATATGGTGCTAAACCGGCAAAAGTTCCTACACCTGTTCCGGCAGAAGGTTATGTATTCAAAGGCTGGAGCGAGGATGGTGGCGAAACATATGTTGATCCCACAACAGTTGTAATCAAAAAGAAAACAACTTTCACAGCAGTATTTGCTCCCGAAGGCGAACAGCCCGGAACAGATGGCCCGTTTGATACCTCAAGCCACTATGCTTACATGAAAGGTTATCCGGACGGTTCATTCAGACCTAATGGTAACATGACACGTGCAGAGGTTGCAGTTATGTTCTCACGTCTGCTTGCAGAAAAAATGGATATTAACGAAAATTACGAATGTAACTTTACAGATGTAGATGCTGATGACTGGTTTAAAAACCACATCGGTTACATGAGCCAGATTGGTGCAATCAAAGGTTATCCGGATGGTTCATTCAAACCTAACGGCAGCATCACACGTGCAGAATTTGCAGCAATGGCTTCACGTTTTGACAAACTCACAGCAGGTGCAGCTGCAACATTTACAGATATTGATGAAAGCCACTGGGCATATGATTACATCAGCTTTGCGGCAGACCACGGCTGGATTGCAGGTTATGAAGATAATACTGTAAGACCTGACAACTACATCACTCGTGCAGAAGTTGTAACAGTTACAAACAGAATGCTTGGTCGCCCTGCAACAGCAGAACACACATCATACATTGCAATGCCTATCGACTTTAACGATGTTGAATCAACAGATTGGTATTACTTCGATGTTGTTGAATGTTCAAATGACCATGACGGTTTTGAAGAAACAGCAGTAGAAGAAGAAACAACTGAAGAAGCGGTTGAAGGCGAAGAAGCTGCCGAAGAAGTGGTTGAAGGCGAAGAAACTACAGAAGAAGCAACTGAAGAATCAGCAGAACCTGTAGAAGGTGAAGAAGCTACAGAAGAGACAACTGAAGTTGCCGAAGACGAAAATACTGTTGAAGAAACAGAAGAAAAACCTGCTGAATAATCAGTCACTTTGGCGGAATTGATTTTCCATATGGGCTTTATTGATTAAAGCAGTAAAAACTTAAAAAAAGAAAAGCCCACCTCGTGTGGGCTTTTTCAATAAAATAAACTATTGTACATAAAAAACACTATTAAGAGGATAATAAAATAAAACATACATATCTACGACACAAAACAACATTATTTTACATAGATTTAACATTAAGAAGATAGCAGATTTTACATTTGTATTATATAATAAAAACGTGTGAAGTTACATAAATACTCAATTAAAAAACGGAGGAGTTACAAATGACATTTTTTGACGTGTTAAGTCTTGTTGGCGGTCTGGCACTGTTTCTTTACGGAATGGACGTAATGGGCGACGGGCTTAAAAAACTTGCCGGTGGCAGACTTGAAGTATTTCTTGGTAAAATGACCTCAAACAGAATCAAAGGTTTTTTACTTGGATTTATTGTGACTGCAATTATTCAGTCGTCGTCAGCAACAACAGTTATGCTGGTTGGTTTTGTAAACTCGGGCATAATGACACTTGGTCAGTCTATAAGTGTAATTATGGGTGCAAACATCGGTACAACAGTTACTTCATGGTTGCTCAGCCTTACAGGTATAGGCGAAGGAGCATCAACAATACTTCAATTGTTTAAACCCAGTTCATTCACTCCGATACTTGCTGTTATTGGTGTAATAATGATAATGGCAGGCAAAACAGACAAGAAAAAAGATATAGGAACAATTTTAATAGGCTTTGCAGTATTGATGTTCGGCATGGACGCAATGAGTGCCGCAATGGACGGACTTAAAGACAGCGAATCCTTTGCTCAGATTCTTGTAATGTTCTCGAATCCGATTCTTGGTATTCTTACAGGTACACTTCTTACTGCAATTATCCAGTCATCTTCGGCATCAGTAGGTATTTTGCAGGCAATGTCGCTGACAGGTGCAATATCATATTCCACAGCAATACCGATTATTCTCGGTCAGAACATTGGTACAACTATAACTCCTATTTTGTCTGCAATCAGCGGAAACAGAGAAGCAAAACGTGTGGCGTTGTCTTGTCTGTATATCAAAATGATAGGCGTTGTTGTTGTTTCTGTAGTATTTTATATTTTACACGGCGTGATTAACTTTGCGTTTATGGATGCTCATGTTGACCCACTTTCAATAGCGGTTGTGCATACGCTCTTTAATATTTTTTCTACGGTTATACTGTTGCCGTGTTGCTCACTTCTTGAAAAACTTGCTGTTATTACAGTTAAAGGCAAGGGTGATAAAGAAGAGAAAAAGAGCGATTTTGATACTCTTGACGAACGTTTTTTGGCGGTTCCTTCATTTGCTGTTGAAAAATGTCGTGACCTTGTTAGCAAAATGGCAAAAGAAGCAAAAAAAGGTATGTTTGATGCGACAACCTTGCTTTCTGAATTTGACACAAATAAGGTTGAAGATATTCTTAAAGCTGAAAAAGATGTGGATAAATATGAAGACAAAATCAGCACATATCTTGTTAAACTGGCAGAAATGCAGCTTTCAACAAAAGACAGTAACGAGGTTACAAAACTGCTTCATGTAATCGGTGACGTTGAAAGAATTTCCGACCATTCGGTAAATATTCTTGAAACGGCACAGGAAATTACAGAGAAAAATATCGAATTTTCAGAACGTGCAAAACACGACATCGGAGTTATCACAAATGCTGTTTGTGAGGTTATTACAATTGCAACAGATGCACTTGTTCATGAAGACCTTGAACTGGCAAAACGCGTTGAACCCCTTGAACAGATTATTGATAAGCTTAAAAGAAAAATCAAAAACAATCACATTCTCCGTCTTAAAGACGGCGATTGCACCGTTGAACTTGGCTTTATTCTTTCTGACCTGCTCAACAACTATGAGCGTGTTGCTGACCATTGTTCCAACATTGCGGTTTGCTTGCTTGAGATGGAAAATAACTCCTTTGAAACTCATGAATACCTCAATCACGTTAAAAACGACGGTGAAAACAAATTCTTTGAGCAGTACGATATATATAAAAAGAAATACAGCTTATAATTGCCCTTTTGCGGCATGAGTAAGCTGCAAAAAAAGAGGCGCTAAAATGAAACGTATTGTAACAGTGCAGGATATTTCCTGTTTTGGCAAATGTTCGTCAACGGTTGCGATGCCGGTGCTGTCGGCGTGCGGCATCGAAACCGTGCTGTTGCCTACTGCAATTCTTTCCACACACACAGGTGAATTTAAAGGCTACACTTATCTGCCTTTTGAAGACGAAATGCAAAAAATAATAAACCATTGGAAAACTCTTGATTTAGTGTTTGATGCAATTTATGTGGGATATATCGGCAGACCGGGTGAGGTTGATATAACAGAAAAGTTCATTTCTGATTTTAGAAAAGACGACACTCTGATTTATATTGACCCGGCAATGGCAGACAACGGAAAGCTCTATTCCGGTATAGACGAAACTTATGTTGAAAAAATAAAAAATCTTTGTCGCAGGGCGGATATAATATCACCGAATGTGACAGAAGCGGCAATTTTAGCCGGATGTGAAATACGGCAGAATTATACATATGACAATATGAAAGAAATTGCGGCAAAGCTGGGCGAAATTACATCAAAAACAGTAATTACCGGTGTGCAC
Organism: Clostridia bacterium; assembly: GCA_045580815.1. GTDB lineage: Bacteria > Bacillota > Clostridia > RUG12999 > RUG12999 > JAZNOL01. Next base: position 12,659 of record JAZNOL010000115.1, read on the forward strand.
CATGACGACGGAATCTGCACATATACAGCCGAGGACGGTAAAATAACAGAGAAAATAAAAAAACCGCTGAGGAATGGTATTTTTTATGGTGCCGGAGACCTTTTTTCAAGCGTGTTTGTGGCAGCTTATCTGAACGGAAAATCGCTTGAACAGGCGGCTGAAGATGCCAGCGAGTTTGTGAGTATCTGTATAGCGGACATGATGGATGAGCACGAAAAATATTGGTACGGTGTTAATTTTGAACGTCATTTGTGGCGACTTACAAAAGACAAAAACTAATTAAACGGCAGAAATACAAAAGGGAGATTAAGAGATGAAAACTGTTTTCTGTATTGAAGATGAGGCGAATATACGCGAGCTTATAGAATACACCTTAAAATCGGTTGGTTTTGAAGTTTGCGGCTTTGAAAACGGTCAGTCATTTTTTGACGAGCTTTCTTTTAAAACTCCCGATATTGTGCTTATTGACCTTATGCTGCCCGATATGGACGGCATGGAGATTTTAAAAAGAATCCGTGAAACAGAAGAAACAAAAAATTTGCCGGCGATTATACTTACTGCAAAATCGGGCAGAATGGATAAAATCAAAGGTCTTGACAGCGGTGCAGACGATTATATCGTAAAGCCCTTTGATGTGCTTGAGCTTGTGTCGAGAATAAATGCGGTTTTGCGCAGAAGTGACGTTGCCGGTGGCAGTGATGTTATCAATTATAAAGAAATACATATAGACAACAAAAAACGCAGTGTAAGTGTGAGCGGTGAAAATGTCACTCTCACATATAAAGAATACAAGCTGCTTTATATGCTTCTTTCAAATGTGGGAACGGTGCTTTCCCGCGAAAAAATAACGGATTATGTATGGGATACGGATTTTGCCGGCGAATCCAGAACTCTTGATGTGCACATCCGCTCACTTCGTCAGAAGTTGGGCAGTGCCGGAGAATATATCGAAACCGTGCGTAATGTCGGTTATAAGGTCGGATGATTATGTATAAAAAAATATACCGCAACATGTGCTTTTTGTCGGTGCTGACACTTATTTTGTCAGCGGCTGTTTCTCTGTCGGTGTTTTATACCTCTTTTGAAAGACGTATGCAGGCAGAAACAGAATACGAAACGCACCTGATTGCGGAATTTTTGAATATAAGCGAAGAAAATGAGATTTTTGAAAATATTAATGTGTTATCAAAAACCACGAGGCTGTTTTATATAGGAGAAAACGGAGAAATTATATATGAAACCGGAGCAAAGCTCCCGGAAAAAACTGATGAGGATATAAAAAAATATATTAAGAAAGCCATTTCGGGCGAAAACGTAAAATTCCGTAAGAACGTTTTTTCAGCGGGTACTGTTCTTTGCGGACATTTTGAAAAACTTAAAAACGGCAATTATATAGTAGCAATAGCATCCTCGTCACCGGGAAACAGTACGGTGGTAGGCGTTGTGGGGACGTTTTGCATAGTAGGATTGCTTATTTTCATTCTTTCGGTGATAATTGCCCGCAAGCTTACAGAAAATATTGTAAAACCTATAGGAAACGAAACAGAAGAAACTGACAGTACATATAAAGAAATCCGTCCGCTGTTGCAAAGAATACGCAGGCAGGAGGAGGAAATTCTGCGTCAGGTTGAAAAGACGAAAACGCAGAAAATAAGACTTCAGGCGATTGCCGATAATATTAATGAGGGGCTGGTTATACTTGACAGCAGTGCAAATGTTATATCCGTCAACAGTTGTGCCCTTGACATTTTTAAACCCGAAGAGGGTACAGGTATAAAATATAAACATTTTCAGTTTCTGTGCAGAAACTCAAGACTTGAAAAGGCAATTAACAAGGCCGAAAACGGTGAAAAATGCGACGTTACCATAGAAATTTCATCAAAAATTTATCAAATTTTCTGTAGTCCCGTGTTTGAAAAAGATAAGGTCAGCGGCGTTGTGCTTTTGCTGTTTGATGTCAGCGAAAGAGAAAAAAGCGAACAAATACGCCGCGAGTTTTCGGCAAATGTGTCGCATGAGCTTAAAACTCCCCTTACCACAATTCACGGTTACGCACAGCTTATGTCCAGCGGTATTGCCCGTCCGGAGGATGTAAGCGGATTTTTAAGTAAAATTGAAAAAGAAAGTCTGCGCCTTGTGGCACTTATTGACGATATTATAAAACTGTCAAAACTTGACGAAAATATTTCAGCGGACGAAAAAACCGTTGTTGACCTTGAGTCGGTTGTTTGCCAGACAGCGGAGATTTTAAAAGAGAAAGCTGACAAAAAAGAGGTTGACATTGTTACAAACTGTGACGAAACGAGAATTTTCGCAAATCGGTCACAAATAACAGAGCTTATATATAACCTTTGCGACAATGCAATAAAATACAATAAACAAGGCGGAAAAGTCTTTATGACTGTAGCTGACGGAACTTTGACGGTTGAAGATACAGGTATCGGAATTGAAGAAAAATATCTTGACAGAATTTTTGAAAGGTTTTTCCGTGCGGATATAAGCCACTCAAACAAAATCAGCGGAACAGGTCTCGGACTTTCTATAGTCAAGCATATTGCCCAGGCAAACGGGGCAAAAATAGATGTGAAAAGTGTGCCTGATAAAGGCAGTATATTTACGGTAGAGTTTGAAAAAACAGAGGGATGATATGGTTACATTTGAAGATATTAAAAATAACGAAGAAATAAAAACATATATAACCCGTGCGGATGAATCGCTGATAGCACTTGGATATACCGAGCATAGCTTTGCACACGTGGGCAGAGTAGCGCAGACAGCGAAATATATTCTTGAAACCATGGGTGCAAGCGAGCATGAAACCGAGCTTGCACAGATTGCCGCATATATGCATGATATAGGCAATCTTGTAAACCGAATTGAACATTCTCAGAGCAGTGCGGTTATGGCGTTTAGGATTCTGGATAATATGGGTATGGAAGCAAAGGATATTGCAACAATTGTTACAGCAATCGGCAATCATGACGAGGGCACGGGCGTAGCGGTGAATAATGTTGCGGCTGCACTTATTCTGGCGGATAAAACGGACGTACGCCGAAGCAGAGTGAGAAACAGCGATTTTGCGAGCTTTGATATTCACGACAGGGTAAACTATTCAGTGCGTGAATCCAATGTTGAAATAAACAGCAGAAAGACTAAAATAACACTTAAGCTGGAGGTTGACACGCAGTTCGGCTCGGTTATGGATTATTTTGAAATTTTTATGGGACGTATGATTATGTGCCGCAAAGCCGCAGAAAAACTGGGTCTGCAATTTAAACTGATGATAAACGGACAACCGCTTATGTAGAAATATGGGGCTGTAGCAAAATGCACAGACCGCATAAAGCATAAATTATTCTGATACAAAGCAGTTCAGAAACTAAAAACTTTTAGGAAGAAACAGTAAAATATATGTAGAAATTCGCCCTTCGGCGAATTTCTTAATTTAATATGCTTTATGCTATGAACAAACTTCACCTCTCGGCGTACCTCTGTACGCCGTCGGGCATGGTCGGGCAAGGCTTTTTAAGCCTTGCCCGACTTCAGTTTGTCCATTCTGCACTATTTTTCTTTCGCCCCCAAAAAGGCTGTAGCAAAAAAATGCATTTTGCTACAGCCTTTTTTTATATTTAGATTTTAACTTCGCCGGCGGCTTTATATCCGTAGCTTTCGCCGGTTTCGTCCTTTGAAAACCAGAAAGAATACAGCTTGCCGTTTGTAAGAGTGAATTTTATTCTGAAAGGCTTGCCGCTTAATCCGGACAAGTCGAAATCACCGAAATCCAGCATTTTGCAGGTGCTGTCTGCGGTGATTTCCACGCTTTTTGCAGAAATACCGTCGTCAGTTATGATTTCTGCAAAAAGTGTACCCTCAAAATTTGCAAACATATATTTTTTATCGGAAAATTCGAGTTTTCGTGTGGTGAGAGTGCCGGAATTTGATGTATTCATCGAAACAAACCCGTCACGCCGCAAGGTTGCTATGCCGAGAGAGCCTCCGCTGTACATTCCGTTTGACCACCACGCATTTGTTATCAGGTCTTTGTTGCCACCTACTCCGGTGTAATAAATCCAAAGCTCGTCACCGTGAATAACACATATACCGCCCACGGACTGTATGTATCCTAAATCCCATGCATTATAGTTTTTCTCAGAAAATCCCGATTTTATAATTGACTCTCTGCAAGGACGTGAAAAATGGAATCCGTCACGGCTGTACATGGGGATAAGCTCGGTTATTTTCGGCGTGCCGCAAGCCTCGCTGTATGCATTTTCGGGGCCGTAATGAACCTGGAACATTCCCAGCATAATGCTTTCGTAAGCAACTGCATCAACGTTGTAAACCTGGGGCTTCATGCGGATGCCGGGATGGGGCTTGTCCTTGCTGTCGCCACAAAGCCAGGGCACCTGAGTTTCGGCAAAATCAGCACTTTCAAGAAAATCACTGTTTTCGCTGTAATTTCGTGTTCTGCCAATGGTTTCCCAGTTCCAGCTGTCACGAATACTATGCACCCATTTTTTGCGGAATGGGTTGTAAAAAATTGTTGAACGGTCGCCTTTTGGTGTGGTGAAAGTCTGGTTTTCCCAATGAATTCCGTCGGCAGAGGTCATTAAAAGACCGGGAGCATCACCGCCGGGACCGCGCATAAACATTTTATATCGCTGTGACTTATCGCCGTCATCGTCAATAAATACCGTTGTTGAATCGGGACGGAAATAGTTTTTGTCGGGGGTTAAGTTTTCGGCAAGAGTATCGGTTATTTTTTTATAAACAAGAATTTTGTTTGTTCCCGGTTCAACGTCAAGGTCGGGACGGGTCCAGTTTATGCCATCGTCACTTTCGGCATATGCCATCTGGTTAAGCCAGCCTGCCTCATACCACATTTTAAACTTGTTTTCTTTTCCGTCATACCACACACCGCCGCTTTTCGGTGCGGCACAGGGGAGAATGTCATCGCCTTTTTCCCAAGGTGCTTGCGGAAAGAAAACAGGGTTACAGTCCATCTTTTTTGCACTGTGATATTCGGGAGAAAGTGTTGTTTCTTCAATTAAAAAATCGTCAACAAAAAGCTGACGCCCCAATGAAATATTTATAATCTCCGGCGGATTTTCAAGATACGGAACCGGCAGTTGATTTTCTAAAACAGAAATATCGTATTTCGGCGGGAAATTGTCGCCTAAAACAATGTTATTATAAAGCTTTTCCATAAAATTTCCTCCTTTTTTCGTATTATATCATTGCAAAAATAAATTGTCAATATTTTTTGAAAAAAGTGTGATAAATTTTGCTTGTTTTGCGTTTTACTTCATAAAGCTGTTTGTCGGCAGAATTGATCATCTCTGCTACGGTAGACTTTCCGTCATACATTGCTATGCCCATGCTCATACGGATATCAAAATCGTCTCTGAAATCTATGCCGGACAGTTCACATTTAAGCTTGCTGCAAATTTCTTCGGGAAGTTTGCTATCCGATGTGTCAACAATGATAACAAATTCATCTCCGCCAAACCGGAATGCTGATGAATCATACTGTTCAACAACACGGTCAAGAACTCCGGATATCAGCTTTAACGCCCTGTCGCCTTCAAGATGTCCCCAGGTGTCGTTAATATGTTTGAAATTGTCCAGGTCGCACACAATCACAAAGAATGTGTCGTTTTTGTTTTTTCTGTATTCTTCAAGCTGTTCATAGATAGTGTTGTCCATGCCGTAGCGGTTCGGCAGTTTTGTAAGGTTGTCAATAAGTATTCGGTTGTACTGCGAATCAATAAACAAAATGAGCATTGATACGAAAACAGAATACGGTGTTAGGGATAATCCGCCGGAAAGAACGGTTGTATCCAGAACTCCGGCAATAACAACCGGCAATGTCAGTAATGTATGTATAATGCAGTTTCTGCGTTGACGTGAAGATGATTTTTTTATTATAACAAGTGAAAAAATCCATGGGGCAACGGCATATGCAAAGCTCAGGAAAATCAAAGAATACAGTTCTTCGTGGCTGTGTGTGCCGCTGTTGTCGATGGTGTAAATCCAGCCGGTTTTAACAGAAGCAATGGCGCAAACAGCAACGACAGATGCCGGCAGAATATTTAAAATTTTAAATGCACGGTTTTTTTGAAAAATGTTGAATTTGTCTGTATAATAAGACGTCCATAAACATCCGATAAACCCAAAACTGCAAAAATAAAAAATGTTTGCAACGTGGGCGATTGGCAAAAAAACAGTATGTTTGCTTAAAAGCAATCTGAAAATATCTGCAACAGAGGAGATTATAGTGAGAATATATATTCCTCGGATGCTTTTTTTGCCTGAATGCTCAAATTTAATATTATATGCCAGTAAAACCCATAAAAAAATAATACAAAGTATATGCGATTCAATGCGAAGAAAAATATCGTTCATAATTACACCTATTCGTATAGTGAAAAAATCGTCAGTTTTTGAAAATATCAAAAACTTTTAACGCGTTTAAATCATTGACTAAATCTTTTATATTTGCTGCGTCAAATTTTTTAAGTATTCTGTTTACCTGTGACCGTATTGTAGATTCTTCAACAAACCGTTTGGTGGCAATTTTTTTATATGATTCACCGGCACACAGAGATTTTAAAATTTCAAATTCCGAATTAGAAAGCTTTGACAGCAGATTTAAGCTGTGAAGCATTGAATTCTGGCGGTTTTTGATTCTTTCGCACTCGGATAAAATAATGTGAGCAAGCTCAGGTCGCAGGGAAGAAGTGTTATTATAAACCTTTCTCACCGAAGAAATTATTTCTTCGATGGGCTCGGTTTTTGTTAAATAATCGTTTGCACCGTAAGTAAAAGCACGCAGAATATAATCATCTTCTTTGTGAATGGAAAGCATGATTATTTTTATGTCGGGATGAATTTCTTTTATTTTAGGAATCATTTCAACACCGGTGTCGTTTTCTTCCATCTGTATATCCAGAAGCAAAACATCGGGATAAGTTGTTTTGATAAGATTGAGACATTGACGGGTGTTGTTTGCGGTTCCTACAAATTCTATGTCGGGCTCGCCTTCGAAAACAGACTGAAAATATTCACATAAATAACTGATATCATCGCAGATAGCTAATTTTATTTTTTTCATATTTTCTCATCTTCCTTTCGTTAAGTTTAGGCAAAAGAATTTCAAATTTTGTGTATTTCCCCGGCTCACTGTCAGCAGAGATATTGCCACTATGAATGCTTATAACATTGTGAACGTAATTTAGCCCGATTCCCCAGTTTTTAATGCTTTGCTTGGTAGAAAACAACGGTGAAAAAATGTTTTTAAGATTCTTTTTTTCGATGCCGTTTCCGTTGTCTTCTATTTCGATAATCAGCATATCATCCTCGGATGATACCGTGATATTTATATAGGGCGAAAAATCAGCTTCGCTTATTTCTTTTTTGAGAATAATTGCCTCGGCGGAATTGTTTATTATATTTTTAAAAACTTCCGTAAAATGAAATCGGTCGGCATAAAATTTTTGCAAATCCATGTGATATGCTTTATTAATTGTTATATAATCGGGAATGTCTGTGCTTTCTATGGCTTTGTCGATGCATTCTTTTATATCAATTGCTTCAAACTGAAATTTTATATCGTGCATCATATCAAGCATCCGTGAAATAGTCTGCACCGAATCGCCTGAAATCTCCCTGATTTTTCCGTAGTTTTTCCGGCTCAACTCCGGGTTGGCTTCTATGCTTTTTTCACCTTGCTCGGCAAGCCTGTCGATGGTAAAAAACAAGTTTTTGTACACATGAAAAAGCATGCGGAAATTTTTGCTCAGCACATTATAATTCTGTTTCATTTTTCTTTGAGAAATTTTGTTGAAATTGCTGAACGGTTTATAAAAATATACAATAAAAAACAGAAGAATTATTATAAAAATAGTAATCGGTATCAGAATATAATAATTCCACGAAACAAGAACCTTCGGAAACTTGAACACGGTGAGATTTGACGAGAAAAACATTCCGAAACTTCCCGTAACAAAAACAGAAACAGTGTATATATCAATTATCAGAAGCCACAGGGCGGTGATGAGCGTAGAGCGTTTTTTTAGTTTGATTTTTGTGCTGGCGTAGTATCTGAAAAGTGAAATAAACGGAATTATCATATACACGGTAAAAATTGCCGGACTAATGATGTGGTTGTAGTCAAAGAAAAACGACATAAAATTTTTTTCGCCTGTCAAAGCGGTGTCAAGAAAATGATTATATGCCGTTGTCGGGTCGTTAAACCACATATAGTAAATAATCGGCAGAGAAAACAGGATGTATGAAGATTTGCGCAGTTTGGAAATGTTTGCCGCTATAATAACGGAGGCAATAAATATCAAAGCTACACCAACGTTATATATCCTTGAAATGTCAGGAATGTTAAGCTTTATATCCATCAGAAAAATATACAGATAGTAGTCTATTTTTGAGGAAAACGGATAGTTGGAAAGCTTTGCAAAATATAAAAGCGAAGAAAACAGAAGTAGCCCCACACTTGTCAGATAAACAGCAAATGCGCGGGTGATTTTATTCTTGTAATTATATTTCAGGTATATAACAAAAAAAACAATCAGAACAAGAAAGACCGATGTCATTTGAAATCCTCCGCTTGCTATAAATTATCTTCATTATAAAATCAAGTGTGCAATTTAGGTGGCAAGAAATTTTGTAAAACAAAATTTCGTATGTGTCAATTATAACATAAATTTTTTGTTATTGCAAGGGGGCAGAAATGGAATTTGCATAATTTTATAAAGTTATATAAAAAAATTTGCTTTATTTTCGGGCGATTGCGAAAAAATGTTTACAAATTTTCAACGTTTTGTGTGCATTATTTAATCACAAAAAAAGGTTTATTTATGTTATAATATATGTAACTAAAAAACGAAAGGAAGAAACCCTATGAAAAAAACAACAAAATGTATGGCAGGCTTGCTTGCCATGGTGCTTGCACTCACATGTCTTTTTGGCTGTGGAAGCAAGAACACAACAACAGGATCAAACAGTGGTGACGGAGTAAGCACAGTTACTTTCTGGTCACCCAGCCCTCACAGCAAAACCTTATATGTTAAACTTGCCAATGAGTTTAACGAATCAACAGGCAAAGAAAAAGGCATAAACTTTGTTTATGAAATCAAAGAAAGCAACATGACACAGGCAATCGACCTTGCACTTGCTGCCGACCAGGCTCCTGAGCTTTTTGTAGGCGGAAATGTTGAAGCACTTGCTTCAAAAGGCGATATCATGGCTTTTGATGATGTAAAAGGTGCTGAAAAACTTGTAGCAAGATTTGAAGACCGTCTTGTTCCGTTTACAAATACATACAACGGAAAAACATATACTCTTCCCGTATCTTCAACAATCAACGGTCTTATCTACAACAAGGATATGTTCAAAGCGGCTGGTATCGTTGATGAAAACGGCGAACCCACACCTCCCGAAACATGGGCACAGCTTAGAGAATATGCAAAACAGCTGACAGATGCATCAAAAAGAGAATTTGGTGTTGTTCTGCCTCTCAAATGGTCAGGCTGGGTAGGAAGCGATATTCTTGCGGCAGGTATGCCGAGCCTTGGCAGACAGGGTTATGACCCCACTACCGGAAAATTTGACTATACAGCATACAAACCGATTATTGAAACTTATCTTGGTATAAGAGATGACGGAAGCATGGTTCCTGGTGCAGAAAATATTGACAACGACCCGGCAAGAGCAAGATTTGCAGAAGGCGGTATCGGCATGAAAATAAGTGCTTCATACGACGTTGCGGTATTTAATGACCAGTTCCCTGCAAAAATTGATTGGGGCATTGCTCCGCTTCCCGTTCTTGACAAAGACAATAAATACAAACAGGCAATGAGCCTTGGTTCTTCTGCAAGAATCAACGCAAAAGCTGTTGAAAGAGTTGGCGATGAAAAGCTTCTTGCTGTTCTTGAATGGATGTATGGCGAAGAGGTTATTTCTCAGGCATTCAAAGAAGGATTAAATATTCCTAACGATGTAAATATTGTAAATTCAACAGATTTAAGCGGTGCTAAAAAAGGCTGGAAAGAATTTGCAGATATGATAGAAATCAGCACAGCGGCTCCGGTTGAAATTAAAACAGATACAACAGGATTAAAAACCTTCTCCGATGTTTTCATTAATGAAATCTGGACAGGCGAAAAAACTGTTGACCAGGCTCTTACAGATTATACAAATGATATGAATTCAAGAATTGACAAATATAAAGAAATCAATCCTGACTATGATCCGGAGCCGTTTATTATTAAAGACTGGAATATAAAACGCTAAGGGTGGATACAAATTGGTAACAGCAACTAAAAAATCAAGACAGCTAAACGCAAAAACCAAAATGACAGCGCAATGTTATCTGATGCTTTCAACTCAGATTATCGGTTTTATTGTGCTTACGGCATATCCGATTTTCTGGGCGGCAAAATGGGCTTGGTTCTATTATGACACAATTCCGCAGAATACCAGACTTGTCGGATGGGAAAACTTTGTTAACATTTTCAGCGACTCGGCATACTGGAACGCATGGGGAACAACATTGAAATTCGCTGCATGTAAAATTGTGATAGAACTTCCGCTTGCGATGTTGCTTGCAGTTCTTCTCAACAGAAACATTAAAGGTAAAGGCTTTTTTAGAGCACTGTTTTATATGCCCAATATTGTCAGCGTGGCAATTGTCGGACTTATTTTCAGTAATATGTTTGACTATTTCGGCGTTATCAATGGGTTACTCGGTAAATTCGGAATTGCACCCGAGGGCGTAAACTGGTTTGGCAATGCAGGCACCGCACTGATGGTTATCGTAATTGCGTCAACATGGAGCACCTTCGGTACAAACATGATTTATTTTCTTGGTGCGTTGCAGACAATTCCCGAGGACCTTTATGAAAGTGCGTATCTTGACGGTGCAAAACCGTTTACCGTATTTTTCAAAATAACGCTTCCGATGATTGCACCTATTTTGCAGACGGTTCTTTTGCTTGCAATAAACGGTACACTTCACATAAACGACCTTGTTCTGGTTACAACAAACGGTGCACCGGGCGGAAAAACCTTTACCGTAATGTCTTACATAGTTAAACAGTTCGTTCCCGGTTTTGCGGAAGCAAATGTAAACATCGGATACGGCAGTGCAATGGCTCTTATAACCTCGGCTATATACTGCATAATCGGCATTACATACTCAAAGCTCAGCAAACGTTTGTCAGAAATTTATTAAAAGGAGGTAACATTATGAAAAAACAAACACTTGTGGGAAACATAATCACATATGTAATTGTAATTATTGTTGCTGTAGTTGCGATGTTCCCGCTTATTTATACTGTTGCCTCGTCCTTTAAAACAAATGCGGAAATTCTTGCGTTTCCGGAACGTATTTTTCCGCAAAAGCCCTCTTTTGAAAACTATATAACAGCATGGAACTCTGAAGATTTCAATATAAGACAGATGTTCTGGAACAGTACATATTACACTGTTATATGTGTTTTTGTAACACTTGTTACCTCCACAATGGCAGGTTATGTGTTTGCAAGAGGGGTGTTCCCGGGGAAAAAACTGGTGTTTTCGGTTTTTTCCGCAACAATGTTCATAAGCCTCGGCACAATTACAGTTTATCCGCTGTTTGATATTCTTACGGCAATAAACTTAAATAAATCTCTGTGGGGACTTATACTGGTGAAAATTTTCAGTATTTCCATTGTTAATATTTACCTTGCAAGAAGCTTTATAAAAACAATACCCAACTCTCTTGACGAGGCGGCGATAATTGACGGGTGCAGCTTTATTTCCATATTTTTCAGAATAATTCTGCCCATGATTAAGCCCATAACGGCAACAATCGGAATACTGGCGTTCCAGAGCTCGTGGAACGAATATCTGATGCCTTCAATATTTACCATGGCTGTTCCTGCGCAGAGAACACTTACCGTAGGTGTTGTGGCACTTAAAAATTCGGGCGACGGTGCGGCATCGTGGAACCTGATGCTTGCAGGCTCAACGGTTGCACTCATTCCCGTTCTTATTGCCTATTCAATAGGCAACAAATATTTTGTTTCCGGTATGACTGCCGGAGCAGTAAAAGGTTAAAAAATAAAATTAAATAAAAATTAAAAAAGCGAGGAATTAAAAATGAAAAAAATTATTTCTTTGATTCTGGCATTTACAATTTTAGCAATGATGGCAAACATCGGTATTGTCAGCGCGGCAATACCCGCAGGCGACGGAAATGGTGTTAAACTGGCGTTTTCAAATCTTGTAAGAACATCTCCCGGTGGAAGCCCGGCATCTGTTTCATCAATTGAAGCCGACGGATTTGCAAATGCATGCAAATATGTATACGGCGGTGGCGCTAATAAAACATTTACAAAATTCCGTATGGAATTTACAAATACTGAGAATGTAGCGGCAGATGACTATCTGTATATTTCATTTTACTATCGTTGCATAGGCGATGACACATATACTTTGCCGTCTTATATTCAGAGAAGAGCAAAAACAAATGACGATGCCAGCTCAAAAATAGCTTTGGATCACGGCTTAACAACAACATGGCAGAAAGTTTCTTATGTAACACAGTCAGCAGCGGCTGTTGCAGCAGGCTCAAATGTTACACAGCTGTTCTTGCTTGGAATCAGCGAAGATAAGGCAACATCGGTAGAATTTGCAAACCCCACTTGTGTTTACTTTGGTGCAGTTACCGGCGACAATCCGGAAGACCAGATTATGGACGCAATCGAAAAGGCAGAATCTGCACCTGCAATTTCCGTAAACAACGGAAAAGGCGCATCTCTGGCATTTAAGGAAATAAAAAGAAACTCTCCGTCAAGCGGAACAGGCGTGCCGATTTCGACAATTGAAGACAGCGAGTTCGGAACTGTGACCAGATATGAATATACTCTGGGTAAAAGCGGAAATGTATCGTTTTCTACTGTATTTACAAATAGTTATGATGTAAAAGCAGGAGATATGTTTAATGTATCTTTCTATTATCGTTTTACAGATGATGAAACATACAATCTTCCCACATCATTTACAAAAAGAGACGGCATAAACGAAAACAACAACGGTAAAACTTCGTTTGGAAGTAATTTCACTGCCGGAGAATGGAGAAAAGCATCACTTACACTGCCTGCAACCGTTGATGTTGCTTCCGGTACGGATATTTTCTTGAGATATGTAGTTTTCTTAACCTCAGGTGATAAAATTTGTGTAGATATTGCTAAACCCACATGTATATACTTTGGAAACGTAGCAAGTGAAAATGCATCCGAAGTTGATGTACAGCTTAATAAATCTGATTTCACAAGCATTTCAATCGGTGATGCTGCAATTGATTTAGCGGCTAATCCCACAAGCTACACAACAACCGAAGTTGTTTCAAAATCGGACATTACAGCCGTAGGTTATTACGACAGTGCAGTTGTGAAAATCGCATCCGAAGAAACAGATGATGCTGTAGTTTATACAATCACATCTTATGCAGTCGGTCATGACTTAACCAGCACAACCGACACAAAATACACAACATATACAATTACTGCGGTAAAACCGGCTCCGTCAATTACTCTTAACGGTGGCAAAGGTCAGGCGTTGGAGTTTGCTGAATTTGTTGGTGTAAGCCCGTCAAATCCCGAAAATTACAGCGTTTCTGAATTAGATGGAACAGATTTTGAAAAAGCATACAGATATGAATATTTCGGCAATGCCGATTTGGGTATTATCCAGAATATTGCAAGATTTAAACCCGGCACAGAAATCCCGGCAGGAGAATATTTCTATTTCTCATACTATTACCGTTTTGTAAAAGATGATACACACGCATTGCCCACAGGTATTGCAAGAAGAGGGTCTGTAAATAACAGCAGCGAAAAACCCGGAATTGAAACAGGTGTTAAAGAAGAATGGACAAAGGCTGAATTTATTGTAACAAACTATAATGCAATAAGTGCAGATGCTTTTGCTGAAACACGTTTCCTTTTAACTCTTGCAAACAAAACCGACAAAATTTATATGGATATTGCGGAACCTACTTGTGTTTACTTCGGTGCGGCTACAGGCGATGTGGAAGAAGCTATCAATGAACAGATTTCAAAATCTGACATTTCGGCTATCACAATCAACGGTGCACCTGTCGACCTTGCGGCTAATCCCACAAGCTATACAACAACAGAAAAGGCTGAATTTGACAACATTGCGGTTACAGGCTATCACAATCCGTCAATAATTAAAAAATCTGTTTCAAAAGCAGACGGAAACGTTACTTACACAATAACAGCATATGCAGTTGACTATGATTTCCTTGATTCTACAGATACAAGAAAATCAACATACACACTGACAGTTGCAGCTCCTGATTATGATGTTTACAGCTATGATTATGCTAAAACAGCAACAGGCTACACAGTAAATGCAATGTTTGACAACGCTACAAATGAAGCAGCAAACTTTGATTACATTGTTGCAGCTTACAACGGAAATGCACTTGTTGGTACAGGAATAGCTTCTTACAGCAACGTTACAGGCAACGGAAACGAGCTTTCAGCAGACATCGTTACAGAAAGCGGAATTTCATACGTTAAAATATTCCTCTGGAACAGCAAAACAGGTCTGATGCCTGTTATAAACAGCAGAGTAATTGATTAATTAGCAAATTAACAAATTAACAAAAAGGAGTAAATTATGCGCAGAGTAATATCGCTTTTGCTGATATTAATATGTTTTGCCATACCGGCAAATGCAGAAACATTGCAGGCGACGGTATGGCTGGACAGTAATCCGTCTTCTGTGAATTTCAATGAAAGCTATTACAGCTATCAGGCGTTGCAAAACGATATTTTCGGCACGGTTTACTCCTTTGAATCAAAACAGGCGGCAAACAATCAGATGATTGATTTTGCCACCAATTACAAAGTGAACAGCACAGAGGGCGGCGGCTATCTCTATTTGAGTTTTTATTACAAAGGCTACGGAAAATTTACAAACTACCTTGGAAACGAGGTTACGGGAAGCTCCTGCATGATTTATCCACAGTTCAGATTTGCTCATGCTTTGCAGGATGTGTATATGAACGGAAGCAAAGCATTTAAAACGGATTTAAGCGGTTCATGGATAAAAAAATCCGTTATAATGAAAATAAGCGCCTCAACCCTGGATAAAGCAACCGTAAATTTAAGATTTAAAATAAATCTTTTGGAAAATTTTAAAGTAGATATAGCCGCACCCACTCTTATACATTTCCCTGAAACTGCAACAGAAACGCAGATTACGGAATATTTAAAAGAAAACGGATATTATTACAACAAAATTCTTCAAAGTGAAGAGGAGTACAGCAAATATGGCATAGAGCTAACGGGCGAATATTACAACAATCGCAAAACTCTGTGGAATGCCGGCACAACAGGCGACGGAGTGGTGAAAGAACACACTCTGCGCAATTGGCTTAACGAAATGCTTCCCGAAATTAGGGTAAGCAGAATTTTAAACGGGAACTATGCTTTTGTTGAGGGCAGCTGCAATTATTGGAACAAAACAGAAAGAGCAGTTATGTCTGCCCCGGCAATAAAAAATAAAAACGGCGGCTACTCAATTCCCGGCAGTATTGCAAATTTACTTTTTAAAACAGAAAATACAGATTCTTATGTTGATATAGATGATATAGAAAACATCAATGTTTTTACCGACCACAGGGGATTTATCCTCCTCAGCCATAATCCGACAGAGGATGTGGTTGATACATCAGTAAATGAAAATGGATATTATAACTCCGCATTTGATATATCCGATTGTATCGGAACGGTTACATGGGACGATATTTCTCCAAAAGACAGCGATTATGAAAGATTTCGTTCTTCTTGGTTTGAGGATTTAACTTATCCGAAAAATTGCGAGACGGAATTTTCAGGTTTTATATCCGATGCAATTTTGGCGGCAAACAGCTATCTTGCTCTGTATGCCGATGCAGACGGGGCACTTAGTCCTTTTACGGATATTGAAATTCCCGATGCCGGCAGTACGCAGGACAATTATATTGCACTTGAAACAGTTTACTCGCGGCTTCGTGCAATGGCAATAGGTTATAAAATAGCAACTGTAACAAATAATACCACGGTTGACACGCAAAGGCTTAAAAACGCCGTACTTGGCGGGCTGGAGCTTATGCATACAAAATATTATTCCAACAATGCTTACAGAATTGACGGCAGTCCCAGGTTTACAAGCTTTAAATTCAAACTGCCCGAGGCAGTGTCGGATATTTTGCTTTGTATGTATGATGATATGGATGAAACAACTCTTAAAAAATATGCTCACGAAGCTATGGGAAGAAGCATTTTGCCAACTGTTTCCCAGGGAAAAACGGAATGGACAGACTATACAAACCGTCTTTGGGCAACGGTTCCGTATATAAAACTTGCTGTTTTGATTAAAGACGAAGCAAGAATAAATCACGGTTACAGATATTTGTCACAAGTTTTTGATGATGCTTCAAGAAGCAGTGCAAATCCTACGGGGTTAAGCGGATTTTATGAAGACGGTTCATTTGTTTTTCATAACAATTTTGCATATAACTTAGGTTACGGAAAATCTTATATCGCTTCTGTTGCCGAGTTTTCAAATACCACGGCAGGAACGGTTTTTGACGTTTCAAAAGTTCACGGCTATGACAGAATGTATGACCGCATTATAAATTCATATCTGCCTTTTATATATGATTTTAAAAATATGAAGTTTGTAACAGGCAGAGAAAATGCATATTCAAATGCGAGAACAACGGTTGCATCATGTATGCTGATTGCAGAAAATGCTCCCGAAGATAAGCAAAGAGAAATTGCATCGCTTATAAAAAACTGCATTGAAAGCGGTAATCTGGCAAAAGAATATCTTACCAAAAAAACAAGATTTGATACATTTACATATCTTGCATATCCGACAATCACAAAGAAAACAACAGAATATATAAACAGTCTTGAAACTGTTGAAAGTAAAACAGAAAATTCATTTAACAAAATATATTACAATATGGACAGGGCACTTCACAAAACAGAAAAATTCACTTTTGCACTGGCAATGTCCTCGTCCAGAATCCAGAAATACGAATCATCGTCAACCAAGCCAAACAGCCTTACGCAGTGGTATACGGGCGATGGTATGACCTATATTCACAATGACAATACGCAGTATATGTCATCATGGTTTGAAAGTGCCAATCCCTATTATATGCCGGGAACAACGGTGGACTCTTCCGTAAGAAGCACAGAGCAGACCTTTAATCTTCCGGCAGACGAGTGGGGACTTCCCGAAAACGATTTTGCAGGCGGTGTTTCAAACGGGACCGTCGGCGTTGCAGGAATGGAGCTTGGCAACAAGTGGGTTTCCGGGCTTGCAGGAAGAAAATCCTATTTTATGCTGGATGACGAAATTGTGTGCATGGGCACAGGTATAACAGGCGGATACGGCAACGTATATACGGTGGTTGACAACAGAAAGCTTGACGGCTCTGAGGATATTTTTGTAAACGGCACTTTATTTGGCGGCGAAAATACGGAGCTTGAAAATCCGCAGTCTGTATGGCTGGAGGGAAATATTGGCTATGTACTTGACGGCAATGACTGTGTTATAATAAAACGTGAGGAATATAAAACAGGACAACCTCATTTTGTTGTGAGCATCAATCACAAAGCTAATCCGGAAAACGGGGGATATTTATACACACTGCTTCCCGGTGCAAGCCATGCTGAAACACAAAAATTTGCACAAAATCCGACATTTGAGGTGTTAAGCCGGACAAACTCACTTCATGCAATTTTGAGAAAATCCGACGGGTTAATAATGGCAAATGTGTTTGAGCCGTGCGCACTTTACGGCTTTGAGTTTAAATCGCCGTGTTCGGTGCTTATTGACGGAGATATGATGTATATTTCCGACCCGACAATGAAACAAAACGAAATAGCTTTGAATTATTCAAAAGAAATTAAAATTGATGTAAGTGCTGTAAAAGGGGCAACTTACACATATAAACTGCCACCGGTTAATGTTTACAATTGTGATATTACAAATGACGGAACAAACTATATCGGCAGCTGTAATGCCGATAATAACACAAAATCTTTGCAGAATATCAGCGTTTATCTGGCGGCTTATAACGGAGAAAAACTTGTGGAATGTGCCGTGGGCGGCGGCGCACTTGGCAGTTGTGCTTCCGGGGCAGAGCTTTTTGCAAAGCTACCCTGTCCCAAAGAAGAATTTTCACATATTAAAATGTATATATGGCAGAGCTTATTGCCATTAACAACAGCAAAAGAATATAAAGGAAATTAAAGTGGAGGGTAATCATGAAAAAATTATCAATTTTATTAATGGCGGCAATTTTGTTAAGCACTCTGTGCGGACTGATGACAGTAAGTGCGTCAATTCCCGCAGGCGGTGGCAAGGGTGAGGCTTTGGCTTTTAGTGCACTTAAAAAAGCAACTCCAAGCTCGAACGTTACTATTTCGGAAGAACAGGACGACACCTTTGGCAAGGTTTATCAATATGCATATGACGGCTTGCTTACAAACACAAACCTGCAATTTTTGCTGACTTTTAAGGGCACAGAGAAAGCAGAAGCCGGCTCATACTATTATTTTTCTTTTTATATCAGATTTATAGATGATGATACCTATGATTTGCCTAATTCTTTTGTCAGACGACCCAATGTAAACAATAACTCGGGTCAGTCGGGTCTTGGCACTCCGCCTTCCGAGTGGAAAAAATTAAGCTTTGTTACAACCAACACATCAGAGATTGCGGAAAATGCAGAAATCCAGATGCGTCTTATTCCGTTTATGACGGCAGGAACAAAGGTGTGCGTCCAGATTGCAGAGCCCGGATGTGTATATTACGGCAAAGTTACCGCGGACGGCGAGCTTTCTCCCGAGCAGGTGATTGAAGCCACACTTGGCAAATCGGAAATTCAGACAATTTATATAGATGGTGAGGCTGTTTCGACGGAAGAATTCCCCGATGAATATTTTGCGGAAATTCTTTGGGAAACAACCGACCTGCCCGAAATCACAGCAGACACATATATTAAAGGTATGTATGATGTTACATGCGATTCGGATACGCTTCCTGCACAGTATACAGTAACGTCATATGCTCTTAACTATGACAAACTGACACAAACCGGCGGCAAAACCGAGTATAAGGTTAATGTTGACTATAAAAAAGCATGGGCACAAATTGATGTAAGCAGTGCACCAAAACCGTATGATTATACAGTTGCGGCAGGTGACATCATTGATGTAACATACGAGCTTTATAATTATGACGAATCAACCGCACCCTGTAAAGTTGTATTGCTGTTTAAAGACGGAAACATGTTTAAAGAAGTAATCACATGGGACACAGCAGCATCCAATGATATCGTATCGTACACCGTTACTGACGAAAATCTTGTAGGATGTAGCGTTACTGCATATATCATTTCTCCCGATAATATGACAATTATTAACTAAGTGAGGTGTTAGTGTGGAGAAAAAATTTTTAAAATTTATTTCACTGATGTTGACGGTCGCAATGCTTGGTACTTACGGTGTGTATGCCGAACAAAGTGTTGATGATACAGAAAACTTAGAAGAAATAGAAAAAGAAGAATTTGTGATTCCTGAACATTTAAAATTCTGGATAACAGGTGAAACCTATAAAAACGATGCGCGTTTTTATCATTCGGAGCGTACAAGCGAGGGTCTTATGACCGCCGAAAAAATGGCTGAGGTGCTTCAGCAGTCTTTGCCGGAAATTAATGTAGAGCGCGTGCTTAAAGACAATTATGCTTTCGTCAATAACAGTAAAAAATTCTGGAATCTTGACCAGAAAGGCGTTATGAAGCTGCCGGCTCTCATGAACGAAAAAGGCAAATTTTCTATTCCGTCAGAAACGGCATCACAGCTTTTCGGAATTAAAACTACCGGTGAATATATATCTGCCGAAACAATTGCAGAAAACACCGAGTATGATATGTTTACAGACATTCGCGGGTTTGTTCTTTTCAGCAAAAATGTGTCTGCGGCAGTAAAAACAAATCCTATAAGCAAAAACGGTATTACTTATTACAGCGATGCATTTGTAATATCCGAATGTATCGGTGCAATAACATGGGACGACATAAATCCCACAAAAGAGGATTATGCAGCATATAAAAAACGCTGGCTTGAAGCCCTTACATATCCTGAGGGAACGCAGGAAAAATATCAGGAATATATTGACGGATTAATCAAGCTTGCGGGCGAAACAATGGCTGATATAAACCGTGACAGCGATATTGAACCCTTTTACAGTATTCCTATCCCGGATTTTACTGCCACTCAGGTAAATCAGGCGGCAGTTGAATCGTGCTACACCAAGGTGTTCAATCTTGCGCAGGGTTATCGCCTTGCAAAAATGACCGGCGATACTTCTCTTGATTTGGAACAATTAAAAACCGATATTCTAAACATTCTTGAACTGCTTTATGATAAGTATTACACCAACAACTGTTACAGAATAAACGGTACACCACGTTTTACAACCTTCCGCTTCCAGACTCCTCCCACATTCGCCAATATAATAATGCTTATGTATGATGAGCTTGGTGAAGAAAAACGAACAAAATACGCATACGAAATGTTGGGGAAACAGCTTCATTCTCCGTTTATATCACTTGAAGACGGAGGATACGGCTATTACGATATAGCAAACCTTATGTGGTCGGCAAATGGATTTTTCAATATTGCAATTATTTTAGAGGACACGGTAAGAGTAAATCATTGTTTAAGATACCTTAACAATGTTTTTGAATTTATGAAAAGGGGAGAGAAAAATCCGCTTCCCGGTGACGGCTGGTATGAGGACGGCTCGTTCCCTTATCACGGCGGCGTTCCTTACAATCTGGGCTACGGACATTCCTTTGCAATAACGCTTGCCGATATGGCACTTCTTACAAGAGATACAATTTTTGATATAAGAAATATTTACGGATTTGAAAGAACATACACACTTCAAACTGAGGCGTGGATACCTTTTATACATAACAACACACGTCTGAAACTGATTCAGGGACGTGAATCTCCCGACCTTACCGCAAGATATTTTCTTGTGGCAATGATGATTCTTGCAGACGGTGCCCCGGAAAGTGAAAAATACGAGGTTACATACAATCTGAAACCTAAGGTTGAGAATTATTATGATGTATTGTTCAAGAAAGCGCGTCTGCCTATATTCAAACACGCAATGACACCGTATATTCTTGAAAGTCTCGCAGATTACAGGGGATATATTGAAAACATCGAAACAAAAAGTGAAGGAAACTACAACAAGGTTTATTACAATATTGACCGAGTTATGCACAAAACCGACAACTTTATTATAGGACTTTCCATGTCTTCGGAAAGAATAAGAAAATACGAGGCTCTTGCCACAAATGCGGCAAGTTTGCAGCAATGGTACATCGGCGACGGAATGGTATATATTCTTGCAGGCGAAGACCAGTATTCCGGCAAGTGGTGGACAAATGCCGACCCATATTATATGCCCGGCACAACAGTAGACTCAACCGAGCGTGAGCTCATACCCACAAATGATATGCCTATGCCTGAAAACACATGGTCAGGCGGTGTGACAAACGGAAAAGTCGGCGTAGCAGGAATGATTCTGGGTAATGCAGCAGTTTCGGGACTTCAGGGAACAAAATCGTACTTTATGCTTGATGATGAGGTTGTTTTTGTCGGCTCCGGAATAGGAGGCGGCTTCGGTAACAGATACACAGTAGTTGACAACTATATGCTCGCTGATGAAAAAATTTATGTTGACGGAAACGAAGTAAGCCTTGAAACAAACAAAGAAACCACTTACGAAAACCCGAAATACTGTTTTGTTGAAAACGGAAACGGATATGTATTCATCGGCGACAATAATGTTACTTTAAATAAGAAAGAATATATTGAAGACAAGCCTTATCTTATAACCACAACAAATCATAATGAGGGACAAAACCGCGGATATACATACGTTATTCTGCCTGTAACAAATTCAGAAAAAGTAAAAGCATATTCCGAAAATCCTGATGTGGAAATTATTGCAAACGACAGTACAATGCACGCAATAAAAGATAAAACAACAGGCATTATAATGGCTAATATTTTCCAGCCGTCAGAATTGGAGGGCTTTGTGTTTGAAACCCCGTGCTGTGCAATTATAGAACCGAAAGGAACCGGAAAAACACTGTATGTTTCTGATCCTACATTTAAAAAAGAAAAAATCACGGTAACATTGCCGGAGGGTGAAAAGCTTGAAAATAATGAGTTTTGCACCGCTGACGGAAACAAGGTAACTGTGGATATTACTGCAACAATCGGAAGAACCTATTCCTTTGCAGTATCGGGACAGGGGAGCGGGGAAACCGCCCAATCGGCTGTCAAAACCTATAATTACAACCTGATATGCAGCGGAAAGACAGTGACAACAAAGCTGTATACAGCAAGCGGAAATTCCGGATTTAACAGTTACCGGGTTGCCACTGCCCCGAAATACGGACTGGCAAATATAACAGGAGATACCCTGATTTATACCTCACTTTCTCCTGTGGTGACTGAAGATGAATTTGAGATTGAAGTCAGCGACGGCACAGGTAATAGTGCAAAATTCAGTGTTAAGGTGAAAGGAAAATAAAAATGAAAAAACTTATATCAGTAATGCTTGTTACTCTGCTTATATTGTTTTCAATAACAGTTTCGGCAGATTCTGTTGCAGGAAGTACAACAGTAGATGTAAACTATTCTGTAACTGTTGAAAATACGGTAACAATAAGCGGAACAGCCGTAAATATACCAAAAAATGCTCAGCTTACAGTTTCTGTGTTCCACAAAGACAAAACAGTAACTGACCTTCCGGGGACAGGTGCTTCGGCAATTACTGCAATGGCGGCACTTGAAAAAGTTTCTCTTGATGAAAGCTTAAGCTGGTCCTTTGACTGGCAACCGACTGCAAGCGGAGATTATGATATTTATGTATCATCAAAGTTTTTTGAAAAACCGGTAAAAAACACCTGCTATCTTGCAGCAAACCGCAGTACAGTTGTGAATACAATTGTAACCGGTGATGAAGCTGAACTTTCCGAGCTGTTTTCAGATGATGACAACATAAAGGCGGTTATTATCGACGGTTCTTTATACGAAAATATTGAAGATACATCAAAAATCGGCATTATTCTTAATACACTCAAACAGGAGTTTGAAACTGAAGCGGAAATTCTCAGCCTGTTGCCTGTTGCGTGCAGCCTTGCTGCTTTAAGTGAGACTCCCGGACATAAACTTATGGATGAAATTGTATCAGAATTAGAGACACTCGGATGCGGTTTTACAGAATCAGAATTATACGGTGATTCTTCCGAGGCTGTAAAAGACGAAGTTGCGGCTAAACTGGCAGACAAGGTAAATAATAAAATTTCAGACCTTGATCCTGTTTTCACCGAAGCTCTTATATTAAGCGGCGTTGAAAAAAGCACAAACTATGTGACGGTTATTGATTATCTTGAATTGCTCAGCGACAGAACATTTGAAAAGGATAAAACAGCTGCGGCTGAAGCTGTGGTAGGAAACGAATATACCATGGAGCAGTTGCTTGATGCTATCAAAGAGGCTGTTGAGCCGGAAGATGATTATTCCGACGGACCGTCCTTCTCCGGCGGAGGCGGCGGTGGTGGCGGAGGCGGAGGCTTCGTTGCCATGTCGGGAAACATTGTTACTCCTGTTATAAAAGAGGAAGAAGCAAAAAAAGACCTCGTTACCTTTACTGATGTTCCGGGAACTCACTGGGCGTTTGATGCTATTAACAATCTCAGATGGAAAGATATAGTAAGCGGAAACGAAAAAGGCGAATTTTTGCCCGACAACAATATAACCAGAGCAGAAATTGTTAAAATGGTTTGCGAGCTGTATGACATTACCGGTTCAGGCAATGCATCATATGATGATGTGAGCGAAAACCATTGGGCGTTCAGATACATTTCTGCGGCAACAGCAAATAATATTGTTATGGGCGACGGGGCATGCTTTAATCCCGATCAGTTTATTTCAAGACAGGATCTTGCAACAATAATTTACCGTGTTACACAGAAATACGGCAAGAGCTACGAAGACGGCACGGTTGATTTCGGTGACAGCAATGCTATTGCAGACTATGCCGCCGAAGCAGTGGGCAAGCTGTATGTGGCAGGAATAATCAAAGGCAAAACAAACGGCTTGTTTGAACCCGCAGCACTTTCCACAAGAGCAGAAGCGGCAACAATCATATACCGGTTGCAAAGTGAAATGGGGGTAGAATAATGAACAAAACCATTATAAGAATAATTTCCGGCTTTCTTTGTGCATTTATTTTTGCGGCAGTATTGCCGAATATGCCTGCCTTTGCTGCCGAAAGTGATGTTACAGAAGAAAAAATGCTTCTTGAAGCAATCGGTGTGCTTGATACCGAGGCAGAAGAAAACAGCGTTGTTACAAGAGCAGAGCTTATTAAGAGTGTGATAAAACTCCGAAAAGCCGACAGCAAAATAACAGCAAGCGCCCCGGCTTTTACTGACCTTTCGGAAAGTCATTGGGCATATGATGAAATAATGACAGCCTATCAGCTTGGATATATTGAAGCAGACAAACAGGGTAAAATTTATCCTGACAGTCCTGCAAATGGCTCATTTGCTTTAAAGGTTCTGGTTGATGCTCTTTGCTACAAAGCAATTGCCACAAACTACGGCGGAAATGACAGTGCTTATTTTAAAGCAGCCGGTGTTATAGGGCTTACAGATAAAATATCTGTTTCCCTGTCAGCACCCATAGAACGAGATGATTATGTAAGACTTCTTTACAATGCACTTATTGTTCCGCTTTCGGAAAGTGTTGTAGAAAACGGAACACCGGGTTTTCAGGCTGAATCAAAAAGAAACCTGCTTAATTCGGTTTATAATATTTATCGTACAACAGGCGTTGTTACGGCAAATAAATACATAACCCTGGGCGTTAATCCCTATGATGGAGACAAAGATTTCATTATAATTGATAATGCAAAATATTACACGCAGAGTATTGATACAAATGAACTTCTTGGCTGTAATGTAAAGCTGTATTACGAAATAGACGATGACGATGTTAAAACCGTGGTTTGTGTGCTGCCGAAAAACAATACTGTGGTTACACTTGGCAACAGCAACATCAAATACAGTGATTTTAAAATCACGGCTGTGGAAAGAGGCTTAGAAAAAGAGAAGAAATACTCAATCGACATAAGAACAAGTATTATTTGGAACTATAAGCTCATAGGTGAAACTGAATTTGCAGCAAAAGTTCCCGGTTTGAGCGGAGAAATGAAACTTGTTGACAATGATTCCAACGGAATATATGATACTGTGATTGTCGAAGAACAGAAGGTTATAGAAGTATACGGTTACAGTGCTGATGCAAAAATCATCAGCGGAGCAAACAAGGGTGAAAAATATGAGCTTGAGAAATATACAAACGTTATGTATCAGAGCTTTGACAAAACCTTGTCATCACCGCTTATACTTCAGAATGCGAAATATGTTTCGGTGTTTGCAACAGACGGTGATTATCGAAATATAGCCATAAGAGAGTGTAAACCGGATATACAGACAACGGTTAACGGTATTTCTGCCTCTGACGGCACAATAGACCTTGAAAACTACGGTACATTATATTTATCAAAGAAAATGATGATGAGTGCGTCGGAAATTGAGGTCGGTCAGGAATATATATTCAGCTTTGACTGCTACGGTGATATAATTTATGCATCAACACTTAATACAGGCAGCAATAATCTTGTATATCTTATAGACAAAAAACTTGACACCGGTTTTGGCGGCTTTGAAATTCTTGTTATGGATTTGCAGGGTAAAACTGAGGTATATAAATGTGCTAAAAATGTGAGCGTGCGTGAACGCTCAGGAACGGTAAATCCCTATACTCAAAAAGACTTAAACACCTTGCTTTCCACAAGACAGCCGATGATTATCCGTCTTAACAACAACAGGGAAGTAACCAGAATTTTTCAGCTTGCAGACCCTCAAAGAGACGATTTGTTTTTCCACGAAATAGATTATTTTGAAGGATTCCCCGAAACTGAAAGAAACAAGCTTGAATATCAGAGAAGTAAATTAGCTTTTTCAAATGCCATAATGCTTCGCAGCAACGCGGTGAAGATGTTTGCTGTTCCGCATAAAGAGAAAACCGATTGTGCAACAGAAGATTTCAAAGTTATAACGCAAGCAAATTTCAGAAGCGGAAAATCATATGATATTGGTCAGACAGCTTTCCGTGCAACTGCTATCTGCATGGAAGCAGACGATTTTATTTGTGATTATATGGTTTGGGAATATGCTGACAGTATGAATAAGCTTGACAGCATGACTTTAAGCTACGGTGCTGTGGAAAAAGCGGCAAGAGCGGTTAATTCCAAAACAGGAGAAACCGGCTGGCAGATAAAAGTAGGCGAAAAAGAATACTGGCTCAGAGAACAAACTGATGTCAATGGAAATAAAATCGAAACAGGAAGCGTTATTGCCTTTACCAGCGATTACAGCGGCAGTCCCACAAACAGTTCTATAAAGGTGCTGTGCGATTTGAATACCGGCAAAATATACACTCAGGGTTCTATGGGGAATTATACAAAAAATGACAGATTCCGTGTAGGAAAAGCAGAGCTTATCGGCAAAAGCGGCGGAGTGGGAAGATTCCGCGTTACCCGTGACGGTGCCGGAACTACGATTGTTCAGTGCTATAACATATCGGGCAAAAATGTTTATGTTTACGATGCAAATACAAAGAAATTCAAACAGGAATCTGCGGTGTCATATCTGCAAAAGGGCAATAATGTTATTCTTGGAATCAGTGCTGATTCATTGGCAAACATATATATGATAAAACAGTAAAATCAGTATGAGGTGTTATTATGGCAAAGGTATATGATTTGGTGGTTTACGGCGGAAGTATAGCCGGATGTGTTGCGGCAGCGGCAGCGGCAAAAACGGGCAAAAACGTTGTGTTGATTGAAAGAAAATCCTTTCTTGGCGGCGATGTGACATCGGGGCTTATGACAGGCTGCGATGAAGAAAATAATGCTGTTATAAAGGCAAAGCTGTTTACTGCACTGAAAAATCACAATGTTGATGTGCTTTTTATGTCCGATTTAACAGCAGTTGCTGTTTTTGAAAATAATGTTACCGGAGCGGTTATTTCAAACCGCTTCGGTCAGCAGATTATATACTCAAAAGCAATTATTGATGCATCGGGTTTTCCACGTCTTACCGAAATTGCCGATAACACCGATATGTGGAAATATAGAGGCAGATGTGGATTCTGCCTTAAATATTCAGGTGAAAACATACCGCAGGACGGTGTATATAAAGTAAGCCAAAATCTCGGAATATGCAAAAACGAAGTATATCTTAGAAAAAGCTTTGACGGTGAGTTGTTTGTAAAATTTTATTTTGAAGTGTCTTCCAAAAACGGCAGATACCGTGATTTGGCAGACTGGAACTCAAAAGCAACTTTGCTTGCAGGTGAACTTGCAAAAGAACTGACAATTCTCAAAGATTTACGTATAATACAGGCATCCTATGAGGTGGAGCTTGCAGACAGCAAAAAGTTTGTTGCAGAAAGCAAATTGCACAGTAACATTATATCTGTGTCATATCCCCTTGATATATATGGTGGATTTGGCACAGAAGAGATTGAAGCTTGTGTTTCTTATGTTGAAAATGCACTTGACAAGCTGTGCTTTTTCGAGCATGACGGAAAAATTGCAGAGATAAAAAGCCGGAATATAAAAATTCCTGCGGATAAACTTACAATTAAAAAATTTGACGATTTTAAAATGAAAACCCAGTTGTTTTCTTTGGAATTTGATTATGAAAAATTTTTGCCTGTTGCAGACAAGGCATCGGTTCTTGTGTGTGGTGGCGGCACAGGCGGTTTTGCATCGGCTCTTGCGGCAGCAACAGAAACCGACGGAGTCGTTGTTGTGGATGAAAACACCGGCTTTGGCGGAACGCAGACATATGGCTCTGTTTGCAGATATTATCACGGCTATGTGAAAGGTGAGGCGTTAAGACAAGAGGAGCTTATCGAAAAAAGCTCACCTGTGTATAAAAGGATTTCTTATCACAAACAGCTGACAGAAAAAAACGTAAAACAGTACACAGGAATAATCGTTTGCGCAACACTTAATACCGATAAAGAAATCAATGGTGTTGCAATAGCAAATTCAGATTTCTGGGGACTTATAAAAGCCGATATAACCGTTGACGGAACAGGCAACGCCGATTTGCTCAGGTTCTGCGGTCTTAAAACGCAGACGGGTGCTGACCGTGACGGAAATCTTCAGGATTTTTCGCAATCGGTTATAGAACGGTGCGGACTTGACCTTGACGTAATAAACCACAGCAAATATTCCGAAATTCTGCGTGGCATTGAGCTTGGAACAATGCAATACAATCTGGGCGATTTTTCCACACAGATTACTCCGAGAGCAACAAGCTGCTTTGACGGCGATTATAAGATAACGATAAAGGACATTCTGTCCGGATATAAATATGATGACTGCATTGCTTATGCATATACAGACAGCGATGCCCACGGTGCGCTCAGTGCAATTGTGCATTATATGGGCTTTGTTCCGTATCATGACAAAATTTTCAAAATGGAAATACCCTACAGAGCATTTATGCCGAAAAATTTCGGCAGATTGCTTGTGGCAGGGAAAGCTCTTTCGGCAACGCCGGATGCGGTCGGATTTTTCAGAATGACGGCAGATATACTTAACAGAGGCTACGCAATAGGAATTGCGGCAGCAATGGCATCAAAAACCGGCGATGTGAGAAATATCAATTGCGATGTGTTAAAAGAAAAACTCATCGGACTTGAAATTATTGAAAAAGATAATAAAGACGGTGAAACTGTCATAAATCCGCTACTTGAATGGATTTGCTCTGATAAAAACGAGGTTGAAGGCAGTATAAAAAAGGAATTTGATAAGTCGAAATCTTTAGAAAGTGCTGTTGCATTGGCTTGGCACGGATATGATGACGGCGTCGATGTACTGAAAAACCAGTTGAAATTGTTACTGGAAAAAGAAAAAACCGAAGTTTATTCGGATGATCATCCGAATAAACCCGGCAATAACAAGGGCGGTATAATCGGAGAAACCGAAACATACTGGAAAATCAATCAGATAATTACTGTGCTTGCGTTATTAAAAGAAACAAAATGTTCTGATTTGATAACAAAAGCGGTAAATGAATTTGAAGCAGGCGGCTTATCTGTGCGTGACAACAATGAGTATGTTTATGGCAGGATTGATTTGCAGAGAATGCCGCATTTTGACAGGCTGAGAGTTTTGTGCTTTTATATTGAAAAATGCCCTGATGCAAATTACTGTGAAGCGTTGGAAAACCTGCTTGAAAGATGCGGTTTAACAGGGCTTGTATGCACAGATAATATAATAGGAAGAAATTATCAAAGTGCATACACAGCTCTTACGGTAATAAGGGCGCTGGCGCGTTGCGGCTCGCCAAAAGGCGTGCAGATGCTTGTCGAATATCTTGATGATATTCATTATATTCTGGCAGAAAATGCACACTTTGAGCTTACTGATATATATGGAATTGATTTGGGATACGATGTAAAAAAATGGACAGAGTATGCCGAAGCAAATATATGCGGAATAACTCCGTATAAACATGACGACAGTAGATTTTAAGAGGATTAAGGTTATGGATTACGAAAAAATTTTACTTAAAATAAAAAACAAGGCAGATATGCTTATGGAGCGTGTTGATCCGACTGATCCCATGTACGAGGCGTGTTATACCATCGACGGAAAATACAGCGACAGACGGGTGCTTATATACAACCCCGAAAACTGGACACATTCGTTTTTAAACGGCATAATCGCATATCTTTATTTCCATTTCAAAGAAGAAAAATATCTTGATTATCTGCTTAAACAAAAAGAGATTTATACAACTCTGCTTTTTGATAACGAAAAAGAAATCTCGCATGATGTGGGATTTATGTATTCCCTTTATGCAGTTGCCATGTATAAGCTTACAGGTGACAGCGATTTTAAAAAGCTGGCACTTAAAGCGGCAGACGAGATAGGCAAAAGATATCAGTTTAAAGCAAACGTTGTGCAGGCGTTTTATGATATGAGAGTAAGAGGAATAACAGACGATATTGCTCTTATTATTGTTGATGATATGATGAATATGCAGTTGCTGATGTGGGCATATGAAGAAACCGGTCACAGCTTTTACAGAAGTGTGTATACAAACCATATTGAAAATTCAATCAAAACCCTTATCCGTGACGATTATTCCGTAAGACATGCATATCATTTTGATGCAAGAAGCGGAAGTCCGCTTACAGAGATGAATTATTGCGGATATTCAATCGGAACACATTGGGCAAGAGGCACGGCGTGGATGATTTACGGGCTGACAGCGGTGCTGATGCACACAGGTGCAAACGAAAGATATTTCCTGCCGCTTAAAGGCGTTGCAGAAAAATATGTGAGTCTGCTGGGCGAAGATTTTGTTCCTGTATGGGATTTCAGACTGCCGGAGGGTGCACCGCACATGACGGATACATCAGCCGCAGTAATTTCCGCATCGGCGTTTGTGGAATTTGGCAAATTGAATATCAAAGATGAAGAAAAAAATAAACACCGCAATGTTGCGGAAAATACGCTGAATTCCATATGTGAAAACTATATGGCAGAAGATAGCGCAGAAAACGTTATTAACGGCGGACAGTCGGGAAATAATGAATCCGGAACAATCTGGGGCGATTATTTCTTCACTGAACTGCTTATGAAAAAACTGCACGGCGATAACCTGCCGTCATTCTGGCTGTGATTTTGAATTTAATAAATATATTGGATTATACATATTTTAATTTGTAGCAGAAAAGGTCTCCCTTGCGAAAAGGGAGACCTTTTTGACGATATTTTTCATTATTTTTCTTATATGCTCATGTTATATAAGGGACTAAATTTTTTAAAGGCTTACCCTTGAAGGGAAACTGTCACACGGATGTGCGACTGATGAGGAGTAGATTGCAAAGCGATCATTACCTCTTAATTTGTTTGTTTTTTATAAAGCAGATTGTGTATCATTAGGATCACCGTTAATTGCAAGGTCATACTCGAGTGACCAGTCGAGACCTCTGTATTCTGCCACGCTTTGCTATCCGGTCAACAACGTTTGAAAGATCTGGATCAATGCATATTTCGGTTATTCCGTCATTTAAAATATATCCGCTTTGTCCAATCCACTTTATTGTAAGCATCAGCTCCACTCCCTGTCATTTGCCCATTCTTTGTCCCACTCGGTTGTAGGCTCCCATATTCCGGGGTATTTTTCATGCATATGCTCTGCTATAAGCTCCTCATTCAGCTCGTCAATACCAAGACCGGGCTTGTCTGGAACATTTACAAATCCGTCTTTAAACAGCGGATTATCAATTCCGACAGCAAGGTCATTCCACCAGGGAATGTCAACAGAATGGAACTCAACAGCTAAAATATTCTGAACTGCTGCTGCCGAATGAATTGCCGCCATGCACGCAATCGGGCTTTCTGCCATATGTATCGCCATTGCCACACCGTATTTATCACACATATTACCAAGCTTTTTCATTTCCAAAGCACCGCCGACCGTGAGCATATCGGGATGAACCACAGAAACTCCGCCACTCTTCATAAGCGGCTCAAAATTTTCTGCTAAATATATATCCTCACCTGTACAAATAGGCACATTACAGCTATTGGCAATTTTTACATAATGATCGGTATAGTGCCAGGGTGCAATATCCTCTATCCAAGCAATATTGTATTTTTCAAGACGTTTTGCAAACATTATGCAGTCTTCAATACAAATATGCCCGAAATGGTCAATCGCAAGAGGAACCTCATAGCCGATTACATCTCGTACCTGCTTTACATAATCCTCTAAATAATCCATTCCCTTTTGTGTCAGATGAATGCCTGTTGCATGGTGAGGAATTGTAAATACTTCATAATTTTTACCAAGCATCATATCCATATCAATCGACCCTTTTTGGTGATTGATTGCTTTCATAGAATATTTCTTTATATCCTCTAAAAATCCGATGGGTGCGTTCAGACAACCCGGCTCATCGAGCATAAGCTCAATACCTAAATCCATTTTAAGGAAGGTAAAACCCTGCTCCATTCTCTTTTTAAGAGCGTGTCCCATATCGGTGCCTGTGTGCTTGCCGTCAACGTCTGTATCACAGTACATTCTGACCTTGTCACGGAATTTACCTCCAAGCATCTGCCAAAGTGGAACTCTCCATGCTTTACCTGCTAAATCCCAAAGTGCAATCTCTAAGCCCGACACACCTCCGCCCTGACGGGAATGGCCGCCGAACTGCTTTATTCTTCTGAAAAGTTTATCAACGTTACAGGGGTTTTCTCCAACAAGTCTTGACTTTAACATAAGTGCATAGGTAGCACTTGATGCATCTCTTACCTCGCCGTAACCAACAATACCCTGATTGGTATAAACCTTAATAAGTGGGCAATGCTTCGGTGCACCGTTAATGTTTGCAACTCTTATATCCGTTATTTTCAGTTCGGACGGATTGGAGCAAAGATTTACGTTTTCTGAAATTATTTCTTTTATTGATTGGTTCATAATTTACGCCTCCAAAAAATTCTTCTTCGTTTTTAGTTGTTATGTATCTTTTTATTAGAAGTTGCTTTTATTATAGCATACATTTTATCAGTATAACACCTAAAATACGAGCAAAAAGGTTAATTTTTCGAAACAAAAAGACAAGCATAGAAAAACCGATGTTGTCTTTTTCTATGATATAGTATGTTCATAGTCTTGTGTCAAAGCACAAAAATATAATTTTGACGAGATAGCCCCTTTATTTTTTATATTGAATTTGGAAATCAGTCCGTGAAGCAGAAAAAAGCACAAAAAACGTGAGTAAAGGACAAGGTTTTAAGCAAAAATCAACAAAAATTAAAAAAATTAAAAAAAGCATATTGACAAATTGACATTATTGTTGTAAAATGATATTTGTGTATTTATGCTTATGCTTGGGAATTTATGCATAATTCCGGGCATTTGTGATGAATATAGATTATATACAGGAGGTGAAACAATGCCTACATTTAACCAACTGGTGAACAAAGGAAGACAGACAGCTGTTAAAAAATCAACTGCTCCTGCACTTCAGAAGGGTATGAACACTCTTAAAAAGAAAGCTACAAATGCAAGATCACCCCAGAAGCGCGGCGTTTGTACATCAGTAAAAACAATGACTCCCAAAAAGCCGAACTCAGCTCTTCGTAAAATTGCCAGAGTTAGACTTACAAACGGTATCGAGGTTACAGCATACGTTCCCGGTATAGGTCACAACCTTCAGGAACATAGCGTGGTTCTCATCCGTGGTGGTAGAGTTAAGGACCTGCCTGGTGTAAGATATCACATTATCCGTGGTACACTGGATACACAGGGTGTTCAGAACAGAAACCAGTCAAGGTCAAAATACGGTGCTAAAAAAGCAAAAGCTAAATAAGCCGTAAATGTGTGAAATTAAGTTCGCACCAAATTTAATAGTGAGGCGCGAAATTTTATATATTATAAATTTTGAGTCGCACTACACGGGCAGCAGAGGCTGCCAGAGTACCTATGAAATCATAGAAAAATTATGAAGGAGGGAAGTACAGTGCCGAGAAGATCGTGTGCAGCAAAACGTGATGTTTTGGCTGATCCTATGTACAACAGCAAGCTTGTTACAAAGCTTATCAACAATATTATGTACGACGGTAAAAAAGGCGTTGCACAGAAAATTGTTTACGATGCATTTGATATTATCCGTGAAAAAACCGGCAAAGAACCGCTTGATGCTTTCCAGGAAGCTATGGAAAACATTATGCCTTCACTGGAGGTTAAAGCCCGCAGAGTAGGTGGTTCAACATATCAGGTGCCGATCGAGGTAAGACCCGACAGAAGACAGACTTTAGGTCTCCGTTGGCTTACACTTTATGCGCGCGGACGTAACGAAAGAACAATGCGCGAAAGACTTGCAGGCGAAATTATGGATGCTATCAACGGCGTTGGCGGTGCAGTTAAAAAACGTGAAGATACTCACAAAATGGCAGACGCTAACAAAGCATTCGCACATTTCCGCTGGTAATTACTTTAAAAATAACATTTTAAGGCTTTTTATGCAAAAAGCCGTGCGTTTTAATAGAAAACGTGAGAAAGGAGGAGCTTATGGGTAGAGAATATTCTTTGGATAATACAAGAAATATTGGTATCATGGCGCATATCGACGCCGGTAAAACCACTACCACAGAAAGAATTCTGTACTATACCGGTATTAACCACAAAATCGGAGAAACACACGAAGGTACTGCTACAATGGACTGGATGGCTCAGGAGCAGGAACGTGGTATAACCATCACATCTGCTGCAACAACATGTTTCTGGCAGAAAAAAGAAGGTTATAAAAAAGGTATAAAACACAGAATCAACATCATAGATACACCCGGACACGTGGACTTCACTGTTGAGGTTCAGCGTTCACTTCGTGTGCTTGACGGTTCCGTTACTGTTCTTTGTGCAAAAGGCGGTGTTGAACCCCAGTCAGAAACAGTTTGGCGTCAGGCAAACGACTATAATGTTCCGCGTATGATTTACGTTAACAAAATGGACATTATGGGTGCAGACTTCTACAACGTTGAAGAGATGGTTCATGACCGTCTCCAGGCAAACGGTGTTCCGATTCAGCTTCCTATCGGTGCTGAGGACACATTTAAAGGCATCATTGACCTTATGGAAATGAAAGCAGAGGTTTATTATGACGATGTAGGTAAAGACTACCGCAAAGAAGATATCCCTGCTGACATGCTTGAAAAAGCAGAAGAATACAGAGCTAAACTGGTTGAAGCAATCGCTGAAACAGACGAAGAAATCATGGAAAAATACCTCGGAGAAGAGGAAATTTCTGTTGACGAACTCAAAAAAGCTCTCCGTAAAGCAACAATAGCTAACGAAATCGTTCCGATGCTTTGCGGTACTTCTTACAGAAACAAAGGTGTTCAGCTTCTGCTTGATGCGGTTATCGATTATATGCCCGCTCCGACAGACGTTGAAGACATCAAGGGTGTAAATCCCGACACAGAAGAACCCGAATCAAGACCTTCATCAGACGAAGCTCCGTTTGCTGCTCTTGCATTCAAAATTGCAACAGACCCATTCGTTGGTAAAATCTGCTTCTTCCGTGTATATTCAGGAACAATCGGTTCCGGTTCATATGTTCTCAATGCCTGCAAAGGCAATAAAGAACGTCTTGGACGTATTCTCCAGATGCACGCAAACCACCGTGAAGATATAGATGTTGTATATTCAGGTGATATTGCAGCGGCAGTTGGTCTTAAAAACACAACAACCGGTGACACACTCTGTGATCCCGACCACCCGGTTATCCTTGAGTCTATGGACTTCCCGGAACCTGTTATCCGTGTTGCTATAGAACCGAAAACCAAAGCAGGTCAGGAAAAAATGGGTATCGCTCTTGCAAAACTTGCTGAAGAAGACCCCACTTTCAAAACATATACAGACGAAGAAACCGGTCAGACAATTATTGCAGGTATGGGTGAGCTTCACCTTGAAATCATCGTAGACAGACTCTTACGTGAATTTAAAGTTGAAGCAGACGTTGGTAAACCGCAAGTTTCTTATCGAGAAACAATCCGCAAAACTGTTGAAGTTGATAACAAATATTCAAGACAGTCCGGTGGTCGCGGTCAGTACGGTCACGTTAAAATCAGAGTTGAACCCCTCGAAGCAGGCGGCGGATACGAATTTGTTAACAACATCGTCGGCGGTGTTATTCCGAAAGAATATATCCCGGCTGTTGACAAAGGTATTCAGGGTGCAATGCTTACAGGTGTGCTCGCAGGTTACAACGTAGTTGACGTTAAAGTTACACTTTACGACG
The DNA here is from genome assembly GCA_045580815.1 of Clostridia bacterium. Classification (GTDB taxonomy): domain Bacteria; phylum Bacillota; class Clostridia; order RUG12999; family RUG12999; genus JAZNOL01. The sequence continues at coordinate 48,748 of JAZNOL010000115.1, forward strand.
GTTCATACCACGAAGTTGACTCATCTGAAATGGCATTCCAGATTGCAGGTTCAATGGCATTCAAAGAAGCTTGTAGAAAAGCTGATGCAGTGCTCAAAGAGCCTATCATGAAAGTTGCAGTTACTGTTCCTGAAGATTACATGGGTGACGTTATGGGCGACCTTAACTCACGTCGTGGTCTTATCCAGGGTATGGAAGCAAGAAAAGGTGCACAGCTTATCAATGCTATGGTTCCGCTTGCTGAAATGTTCGGTTACGCAACAGACCTTCGTTCAATCACACAGGGTCGTGCACAGTACGTAATGGAACCCAGCCACTATGCTGAAGTTCCGAAAAATATTCAGGAAGATATTATCTCAAAAAGAGCAAAATCTGAATAATATTTTTAAATATTAAAAAAGTACTTGCATTTTATAAAAAAATATGTTAAAATAATATTATTAAAATAATTTTTAAAAATTAAGGAGGAATTTTCCAATGGCAAAGGCTAAGTTCGAAAGAAACAAACCCCACGTTAATATTGGTACAATCGGTCACGTTGACCACGGTAAAACAACTCTTACAGCAGCTATCACAAAAGTGCTCGCACTTAAAGGTGGCGCAGAATTCACAGATTACGCTAACATCGACAAAGCTCCCGAAGAAAGAGAACGTGGTATCACAATCTCTACATCACACGTTGAGTATGAAACAGAAAAAAGACACTATGCTCACGTTGACTGCCCCGGACATGCTGACTACGTTAAAAACATGATCACCGGTGCTGCTCAGATGGACGGTGCTATCCTCGTTGGATCATCTGCTGACGGCCCAATGCCCCACACATGAGAACACATCCTTCTTGCTCGTCAGGTTGGCGTTCCCTACATTGTTGTATTCATGAACAAAGTTGACCAGGTTGACGACGAAGAACTTCTTGAACTCGTTGAAATGGAAATTCGTGATCTTCTTTCTGAATACGAATTCCCGGGCGACGATACACCTATCGTTAAAGGTTCAGGTCTCCAGGTTCTCGAATGTGCATCACAGGATCCCAGCGATCCCACATATGCATGTATCCTTGAACTCATGGATGCTGTAGACAGCTACATTCCGGATCCCGCTCGTGACACAGACCTTCCCTTCCTTATGCCTGTCGAAGACGTATTCTCAATCACAGGTCGTGGTACAGTTGCTACAGGTCGTGTTGAAAGAGGCGTTCTCCACATGTCTGATGAAATCGAACTCGTAGGTCTTGCAGACGAGAAAAGAAAACTCGTTGTTACAGGTATCGAAATGTTCCGTAAACTCCTCGACGAAGCTCAGGCTGGTGACAACATCGGCGTACTTCTCCGTGGGATTGATAAAAAAGCAATCAGCCGTGGTCAGGTTCTTGCTAAACCCGGTTCAATTGAACCTCACACAAAATTCAAAGGTCAGGTTTATATCCTGAAAAAAGAAGAAGGCGGCCGTCATACTCCGTTCTTCAACAACTACAGACCTCAGTTCTATTTCAGAACAACAGACGTTACAGGTGTTGTTAATCTCCCCGCTGGCACAGAAATGTGTATGCCTGGCGATAACGTTGAAATGTCTGTTGAACTCATCACACCTATCGCTATCGAAGAAGGACTTCGTTTTGCTATTCGTGAAGGTGGTCACACAGTAGGTTCCGGCGTTGTTATCGGCGTAGAATAATTTAAATAAACAGAATTTAATATTTGTGTTTATGAAAAGTGGCTCAGTGGATTGCACTCGGCCACTTTTGTAGTTGGCATAAAAATGTCAGATATCAGTATTTTTTGTAAACGGATAAAACGGTTTTGAAATTTTACGGTACTCATAAGGCGTTGTACCAGTGAACTCTTTAAACATTTTGCTAAAATAGCTAAAACTGTTAAACCCTACTGTAGCAGCAATTTCTGAAATTGACATTTCTGTTGTTTGAAGCGGATATTTTGATTTTTCTATGCGATACATACAAAGATATTTCTGAAAAGGCTGACCGAAATTTTCTTTAAACAAACGGCAGAAATAGCTCTCACTTATAAAAAGCTCTTTTGCCGCATCGGCAGAAGTAACAGGAAAAACATAGTTTTTGTCAATATACTCTATCATATTCCGGCAGATTTCTTTGCACTGAAAAATGCCGGATTTAATATATTTGTGTTGTTTAAGCAATGCAAAAATCATGCAAAGGTTGCCGATAACATCAAGCTCCCAGCCGTTTTCCCCGGCAGCATGAGCCACAAAAGCCTTGTCGATAAATGAAAAAAGAGCAGGGGAGTTTTTATCCTCGCTTTTTATCAGCGGAAAAACCGACACCGAACCCTTTTCAAGCCCGGATTTCAGCTCTTTATCCGGAATGAGCGACATATCAAAGCACAGGCATTTGTGAGAGAAAAAACAGTTTTTCTCTGCCTCAATATGGTGGGACAGATAAGGCGCAATTATTACTACATCGCCTTTTTTGATGTTGTATATCTGTGTTTCTGCATGAAGCACCCCACGACCGTCGGTTACTATTAATAATTCAAATTCCCGGTGATTGTGCAAAAACGGCGTGAAATCCTCTGCGGTCGCATTGTCCCGGGCAAAGGTGGCAAAGGGAATAGTTGTATATCTGCTTTTGAAGCTGTCGTTGAACATAAAAATGCACCTCATGTCAATACAGTTATAATTTTTGCAAATTTAACGGTAGATTTCACTAAAATTTTGCAATATAATTATATCATAACGAAAATATGTTGTCAAGGAGTGTGTAATATGAACACGAAGCGAAACTGGAAAATAGTATATTCAAATTACAGCGGAGCCGAGAAAAAGGCGATAGAGTTTTTAACCCGTGAGGTTGGCGGTCTTATTTTGCGTGACAGCGGTGTTTATACAATTCATGTACTTGCCTGCGAACACGCAAACTGCACCGAAATCAACAAAAATGCCATTGTTATCGGCACTTACAGCGAAAATGAAATTATCCGCAAATATATTAAGAAAGACGAAATTCCCGAAAACGGATACGTTGTAAAGGTTATGGACAACCCCGAAAATCCCGATTTAAAACTGGTGCTGATAACAGCCGAAAAATCCCGTGAGGTGTTTTACGGGGCAACAGATTTTGTTGACGGTTATCTTACTTTTGAAGCACCCAAACGCTGCTGGCTGGCATTTCCGTCAGAGTTTTTTGAAAGAAAAATTCCTGATTATTACAATGCTTCTGCACCTGCAATTAAAACACGCAACGTGTGGACATGGGGACATCCCATTGACGATTACCGCGAATATATTGACAACATTGCACGACTGAGGCTTAATCAGGTGACAATCTGGAACGATTTTGCACCCCTTAATGCAAAAGAAATCGTTGACTATGCCCACGAATACGGTATAGAAGTCATCTGGGGCTATGCCTGGGGCTGGAGCCGCAACTGCACGCAGGTGGATTTTAACAATCTGAGCAAGCTCGGTGACGAAATTGTTGAAAAATATGAGAAAGAATACCTGACTACAGGAGCGGACGGCATTTATTTTCAGTCATTTACCGAGCTTCATGAAGAATATATCGGCAACCGTCTTATTGCCGATGTTGTGACAGAATTTGTCAATCAGACAGCCGATAAACTGCTTGCGAAATATCCTCAGTTGCATATTCAGTTTGGTTTGCACGCAACATCGGTTAAAGACCGTCTTGAGTATATCGCAAAGGTTGACAGGCGAATAAGCATTGTGTGGGAGGATTGCGGTGCGTTTCCGTATTATTATATTCCGCATGTTAAAGACGAAAATGAGTACAAAAATACGGTGGAATTTACCGACAAAATTCTTGCACTTCGTGACGGTGTGGGTTTTGGAGCACTGTATAAAGGGCACCTTGTTCAAGACTGGGAGGGCGACAAATTCTCTCACCAGAGCGGTCCCTTTGTACTTGGAATGACTTCGGAAAAAACAAAGAAAAGCGACGTGGAAATTGCAAAGCCTGTTTGGAAACGGTTCCAGACCGGCTGGCAGATGTACGGCAGGTATGCCTATGATATGACACGCCATATTGCCGAAAAAACAGGTGGTGATACTCTACTTGGCATTGTGGGAAATTTCAATGGCGGCATATGGTTTTCCGAGGCACTTTGTGCACAGATTTTATGGGAATGTGATAAACCGTACAATGAAATTTATGAAAACGTTGCAAACCGCAAAAATATAATAACGGTGTAGAAAAAATATAAAATATGGATGTGGCAAGGTGAAAATACCTTGCCACTTTTGGCAATAAAAAAATTTTGAATAAAAGTATATGAAAATATAGGAATTTGTGATATTATTGTTTCTGCTCCCTAAAAATTAAATTATTTTTTGAGAAAGGAAATGTAATGATTAAAAACAACATCAGAGATTACACAGTATCGGCATTTGAGTTTTACAGTGTTATGGGAAAACCTGAATCAGATGATTTTAAAAATCGTGTTTACGAGTATGCGCAATCAAAATACGAAAACGATCCGTTTTTAAGCGAGACTCAAAAAGCGATTAATATTCAGAATTTGTTTAAGTCTATGCAACCTGCGATTGCTGACATCTGTGCGGTAAACGAATTTTTGCAAAAAATAACGCACCGACCAAGCGGTGCGTTTATTAAAAAAGCTGTAGAAACTGTGTATATGACAAATTCAAAAACGGGATTTTCTCCCGGAGACTACTCTATGCTGGTGCATAAAGCAGAATTTGCTTTGCCTGCTTCTGAAGCAACGGTTTACCGATATCTGGCGGCGGCACGTGAAGATTTTGCCGCACTGCGCGGATTGCGTACTCCATCAACAATGCCGGCTGATTTCTGTTAGTCCATATAAGAATACGGATCAATCGGAGTGCCGTCACGGCGCACTTCAAAATGCAGATGCGGACCTGTTGAGATACCGGTTGAACCAACAAGACCGATTGTTTGACCTTTTTCAACAACATCGCCTACGCTCACGTTCATTTTGCTTAAATGAGCATAGTATGTTGTAAGTCCGTTGTTATGGTCAACAACAATAATGTTGCCGTAATCGTATCGGTACTCTGCCTGTATTACTTTGCCATTGTCAGCGGCAACAACAGGAGAGCCTGATGAGCCTGCAATATCAACACCCTTATGGCTTGTGCGGCGACCGTCTCTTGCACCGAAACGTGAAGAAACATTGCCTGAAAACGGAAGCATCATAACGCCTGTTCCCATATCAGAGGGGCGTTTTTTTGTGCCAACAATAACTGTTTCAGTACTTGCAGGGGTTATTACTTCGGTTGAAATTACATCACGATGGGATTCAACCCCGTTAATGTAGGTTACGTTTGCAACAACAACCTGTTCTCCGAGAATACCAGCTGTAGCAATTTCTTGCTCGTCCGAATACATCTGGTTGTTTTCAATTGTTGAGGTCCCATAGGGAATGTTTTCGTGATAAGTTACATTTTTTATTGTTTCAACTTTAAGAAGATTGCGTAATTTAAGATATGCACTGTCATAGGATGTAATGCTGTTTTTTTCAACATATTCATTTGAAAAATCCACAGATGTAAGCAGTTTGGCGTTGTCACAGTTATAAGAATTTATAACATCATCAACGGCTTTTTTTGCAGTAGCTTCGTTTTCAGCAGTGAATGCTGCTTTGCCATCAATAATAAGTGTTGAACCAAAACGAATAACGTCCGAACGATCGGCTACATTTTGGCGAAGTGTATCAGCATCGCTTATGTCACTGCGGAGCGAAATTTTCATTACGTATACGGGCTTTTCAAGGATTTTGCTGTAGTTTCCGTATGAAATGCCCGAAATGGCATCATTCACTTCGTTAACAATATTTTCGAAATCCTTTTTTTCATTAACAGAGCCTAAGTGTACACCATCAATATATACATCATATCCGGCGGTAAAAAATATTGATGATACGCAAATAAGAACACCGGCGCATACGGCAGTAATTGCAGTATTTTTAAATTTTTTAAGATTTTCGGGTGACTTGGTTTTTGCCTGGTTATATTTAGAAATAATCTGTGCTTTTATGTTTTTGAAAAAAGATTTGCAAGTTTTTATGAAATTTTTACAAACAGAAATCAATTTATTTATCTTATGATTATTAACTTCCATAGCAACTTTATCTTTCTGTGAAATGCGTTGACCGTTGTCGCAAATAACACGGCAACACCGCTTTTGCGTATTCATAGAAAGAACCCACATCCTCCTTTTTGGTGCATTATTTTTGTCAGCACACAGTTACTTATTATACTATATAATTAATATGTTTTCAAGTGGAAACAATATATAGTATGCTAAAATTATCTGTTTCTCGATAAAGCAAAATATTAGTTGCTTCTTTGCCGGATTTCTGCAGATTTCATTGTCCGGCATTCTTTTTTGAATTATAATATCATT
>JAZNOL010000116.1:0-31301 GCA_045580815.1 Clostridia bacterium
CTGGCTTTTAGCAACAGGCATATATATCCCGTGTTTTTACAACCTGACCACAGGCTTACTGTGTCCCGGATGCGGAACAACAAGAATGTTTATGTCACTGTCACGTCTTGATTTTTCCAAAGCCTTTTATTACAACCCGGCAACATTTATACTGTTTTTTGTTTGGGTAGGTATTTCGCTATGCTGCTTTTTTGAAAAACCTCAATTTGTTCAAAAACACTCGTTTTTGTATGCTGTTTTTTGGATTTCTATTGCCTCTCTTATAATTTTTGCAGTTGTACGCAACATAATTTTTTTAACATACGGCATTTCTTTGTAAATTCGACATTTTTTTACTTTTTTTTAAAAAACTATTGCATTATTTGTTTTTTTATGCTATAATATGTATATCTTTGAAATAATGGAGGTTTTTATAATGGTTTGTAACAAATGTGGCACACAAAACGAAATCGGCGCTCGCATCTGCAAAAACTGCGGTGCATCTTTAGACACAATGACAACTCCTGGAGCATTTGATGTATCTGCTACATCAACATCTAACGTAGGTAAAGGTTTAGCTATTGCCAGCTTGGTATTAGGTATTGTTTCTTTCTTCTGCTTCCCGCTTGTTACCGGTCTCTTGGGTATTATCTTTGGTGGCGTTGCTAAATCAAAAGGTTTTCGCGGCGGTATGGCTACAGCAGGTATCGTATGTGGCGTTATCGGTTTAGCTTTATGGGTACTTATGCTTGCTTTCTGTGGCGGTCTCTCGCTCATTCCGATGGGCTTTTAATGAAAAGTCATTAAGCTCATTTGCAGAGCTGTGCTTTGCAAAACTTCTATGACAAAAACCGGTTATACTAAAAAAATTACAGCAACACAAATGTAATTGTGTTGCTGTGTTTTTTGCCTAAAAATCAAACATCCCACTTTTTTTGTAAAAAACTATTGCATTATGTATTTTTTTGTGATATAATATGTATATCTAATATAAAAAGGAGGGTTTTTCATGTTTTGTGAAAAATGCGGAGCTCAGAATCCGGATGGGGTAAAATTTTGTCAATCATGTGGCGCTGAAATGAAACCGGCAGATGTATTTGCGTCAACACCGTCGTACACAGCACAGTCGTACGGCACACCTACACCTGCTACAGGGGTTGTTCCCGGCAAAGGTCTTGGCATTGCATCAATGGTAGTAGGTATTATTTCTTTGGCATTATTCTGTATTTGGTTTATTGCAATTCCCTGCGCTATTGTTGGTGCTGTTCTTGGCGGTGTTGCATACAACAAAGCTAAACAGGCGGGCACTAAAAACAAAATGGCTAACGCAGGTATTGTTTGCTCAGCTATTGCACTTGCTATAACAATTTTGTTCACAATCATAGTAACTGCATGTATATGCGCTGGAGCATCATCATATCCGTATTATTATTAATATGTAGTTCTTAGAATGCAAGATTTATTGTAATGTAAAAATTCATTTTACATAAATCAGCAAAAACCACTACACTTTATAAAGTGTAGTGGTTTTTTCGAAAACTATTGCATTATATATTGTTTTGTGATATAATGCTATATACATATAAAAAGGGGGATTTTTAATGTTTTGTATAAAATGCGGATCTCAGAATCTGGATTGTGCGAAATTCTGCCAATCGTGCGGTTCTGAAATAAAGGCATCAGACACGTTCATATCACCGCCGTCCTACGGAACACAGCCACATAGTGCACCTATGCCGGCTTATGTAGCTAAACCCGGCAAAGGATTGGGTATTGCATCAATGGTGCTTGGTATTATATCTTTACCATTTAACCTTATCTTTGCATTTATAGTTTTTATGGCAATCCCTGTTCCTGTTACAAGTATTGTATTAGGTAGTATTTCTTTATACAAATCAAAACAGGCTGGGATTAAGAATGGTATGGCCATCTCTGGTATTGTTTGTTCAATCATTGCACTTGCTTTGCCAATTTTGTGGATTATCATTTCTATTGTTGCTTGCAATGGTTATAATATGCTATGATAACTATATCTGTGCAAAAAAAACAAATTCATGTTATAATTATTGATTTGGCGCTTGCGGTAATGTTTTTTTCTTTTAAAATAATAACCGCATTAATGCTCAAACATTTACCAAAGTGTATTTTTCTGCAATATGGCATAGTTTGTCCCAGTTGCGGCGGAACACGGTCGGTACGTAATTTTGTATCGGGCAATTTCTTGCTTTCGTTCAAGTACAATCCATTTGTTTTTTTGGTTATCATTTATGCTCTTGCCGGTATTGTTATGTTTAACATAGCATATCTGTTTCAGGTAAAATCGGCAGATCGGATTTTCAAAAAAATGATTAGTGCCACAGCAATTATAGCATTCGCAGTAGGTTATGTTGTTTTTGGATTGGTTCGAAACTTAATTTTACTTTAAAAACCTTAAAATCTCTGCCATGAGGCAGAGATTTTTTATATATTGACATTTTTCGCAAACTGTGCTATAATTGTTTTATGTATAAGTATGTACATAAAATAACAAAATTTGGAGGAAAAAGAAAATGAAAAACTTAAGAAAAATCCTTTGCCTTATGTTAGCATTGGTATGTGTGCTTGCATTTGCAGGATGTGGCGGCGGACAAAATGACGAGCAGGCAGCAACAGATACTGTAGAATCATTCATGGATGCTCTCATGGATCTGGACATTGAAGAAATGAAAGAGTACGTTACCGATGAAGACGATCTTGATTTCGGCAAATTTGAAGAAATCACCGCAGAAGCTCTTTTGGATGAAATAACAGCAGGCGAACCCCAGATGGCAGCTTTTGCAGATGATTTTGAACCCATTTGCGAAAAAATGATTGACATGATAAAAGATAACTTGTCATACGAAATAACAGAAGTTGAAAAAGACGGCAAAAATTTTGTGTTTGCTGTAGAAATTGAAGTACCTGATTTTGACGGAATGTCATCTAACTTAAACAGATCAATGAATTCTATTGATATAAACTCTATTGCTCAGGAATTACTGACTTCGGGCAAAATCACAGCAACATCAAGCCAGCAGGATATTATGAATGCAATTATGCCTAAAATAATTTCTGTTATGGATGATGCTTTGGATAATGTAAAAGTTACTACAGATACTGAAGATTGCGAAGTTATTGTTGTAAAAGAAGGCAAAGAATGGCTCATCGACGCTACCGAAAGCGACGTAGGCAACATGATGGACTAACAATACACCTAATAAAAGCCGGTTTTTTAACCGGCTTTTATTTTAGTTCTGTTTTTGTAGTATATAAATTTAAGTGTTTTAGTATAAAATCAACAAAAACAGAGACAATAATTTCTAAAAACGAATAAATTTTGCAAAAAAATAAAAATTTCCTTAAAAAGTCTTGACAAACAGTCGTTTTTCTGTTATAATAACAAGGTCGCTTAAAGTTGCGACGTGTGAAACTGCATCACGCGGGTGTAGTTCAATGGTAGAATCCCAGCCTTCCAAGCTGGTCGTGTGGGTTCGATTCCCATCACCCGCTCCATTATGCCAATGCGCTTGTAGCTCAGTTGGATAGAGCAACTGCCTTCTAAGCAGTGGGTCAGGAGTTCGAATCTCTTCAAGCGCGCCATCAATGTGGTGGGTGTGGCCTAGTTGGTTAGGGCATCAGATTGTGGTCCTGAGGGTCGTGGGTTCAAGTCCCACCACCCACCCCATATAAATACATAATGGGATGTAGCCAAGTGGTAAGGCACCAGACTTTGACTCTGGCATTTCGTAGGTTCGAGCCCTGCCATCCCAGCCATATTTGGGCCATTAGCTCAGCCGGCAGAGCACCTGCCTTTTAAGCAGGGTGTCCCGCGTTCGAATCGCGGATGGCTCACCAAGTTGCTTTTAGCAGCAAAAGGACAATCTGTCTTTTGCGAACGCAAAAGGCAGGTTGTGAAAACCTTTTAAATTTTAGCCGGAATTTAAAAGCAAACAAACCTCATGAAAATTTAATATGGGCCATTAGCTCAGCCGGCAGAGCACCTGCCTTTTAAGCAGGGTGTCCCGCGTTCGAATCGCGGATGGCTCACCAAAAAATCCGTACACGAAAGTGTACGGATTTTTTACTTATTACTTATTCACTTTTCACTATTCCAAAAAAGAAGCTTTTGCAATAAACATAGATTTATGCAATTTTGTAGAGACGGATGCCCACATCGACCTCTACATTTTTAATATTAATGCATATAATCTGTTCAAAAAAACAACCAATTTTATTATGTTATTTATCTTTACTCAAACAGAGTGCATCCCTGCTCAATAAAATCTTTTATTTTATCTTCAAGAGCTCTCGGAGTCACTTTAAAATGCTCTGCAAGGCAGTTTATACACATAAACTCCGTCGCCCCACGATTAACAAATTTTTTATGCAGTGCCATTTCGTTGTGCGAAAGAGCCGCCTGACATTTCATACACAGCTTACTCATCTTTTCACAATCCTCGCTTTAAAAACACGGCAGCCGTGGGGAGGAAATTCAACTTCATAATAATCACGGAAGGTTCCCAGTTTTTCACCTGTCATGGCATCCTCAAGCTCAACGCAGTAACCGCTTGTGTCGGGAAGCTGCATATCGTTTGCCATTATGTGTGCCGTTGTTTTTTCTTCGCTGTCGCTGAAACAGCCGATTGCAAACTCCCTGTCCGAAAGATGTTTTAAATAAACATATCTTGAATGTTCGTCTCTTATAAGATAGGGCGGACGTGCTTCTTCGTCCTGATTTATGGCGATAAGTCCTTTGTTTTTAAGCAGATTTTCAGAAAATTCGTTCATGCTTCTGATGTCGCCGCCAATCATAAGCGGCGAACCCATCATGCACCACATTGCAAAATGGGACATATATTCATCGTCGGTGCATCCGCCAAAGCCGCTGCCATCGCCAACGTTTCCTTTTCCGTACATACCCACAATAAGCATATCTGCGTCGTTATAGCATCCCTGCGCCGACATGGAAAGCTTGTCAATCTGGCTTTTTGCAATATCTCTGAAGGAAACGTAGTTATCAAAAATATCGCCGGTTGAACGGTACATATGAACGCCTCTTGAACGCATCCAGTTGTGGCAGTTTTCCTGACCCCAGTTGCATGCAGAAAACAGAATATCCCTGCCGGTTGCTTTAAGTGCCATGCTCATTTTTGTGTAAGCACGGCTGGCACATTCGCCTTCTTGAGGAAAATAGCAGAAATCATATTTAAGAAAATCCACGCCCCAGTCCGCAAAGGTCTGCGCATCTTCAAATTCGTGGTTGTAGCTACCGGGATAAAGGGCACAGGTGAACGTTCCGGAGCAGGAATACATGCCGAATTTAAGCCCTTTTGAATGTATGTAATCTGCAAGATATTTCATTCCGTGAGGGAATTTTTCGGGGTCGGCAACAAGACGTCCGTTTTCGTCACGATGTTTGAGCGACCAGCAATCGTCAATAACAACGTATTCATAGCCGGCATCCTTGTAGCCTTTTTCTACAAGTGCATCGGCTATTTCCATAATAAGCTTTTCATTTATGTTTTTACCAAAAGTGTTCCATGAATTCCAACCCATGGGCGGTCTTTGTGCAAGCATTAAAATCGCTCCTTTTTGTGTTTATAATTTCATTATAACTGCTTTTTTAAAAAAATCCATGTAAATATGTTGCATTTTTATGTATTTATGTTGTATAATATAAAAAGGAGGCGATATTATGGGCGAGCTTTTTAAAGTAGACTGTTCAAAAGATTTGTCACTTATCAATGCCGGTGAACAAAAATGTGAGCCGGGATATGAATATTCTTATTTTTTAACCGACTGGTATTTGCTTCACTTTGTTATCAGCGGAAAAGGCACTTTTATAAGCGGTGGAAAAACCTATCATCTTGAAGCAGGAAATGCTTTTTTGATTGTGCCCGGAGAATATTCTGTTTATAAAGCAGATGATGAAGATCCCTGGCATTACACCTGGTTTCATTTTTCAGGAAATGTTGCAGATGTATTTATAAACCGTCTGGGACTTTCAAACGAAAATCCCATTTATAAAACTGCTGATGTTCAGGCAGTTTACAAATCATTTCGCAATCTTTTATCAACAAGCGAACGGGATATTGATTTTTTGCCGGTAGGTGCGTTTTTTTCGCTACTTGGAACAATGCTCGAAGCAAGTGCAATGCCGCTTTCAAAAACAAAAAAAACCGGCGAAGAATATGTTGAACTCTGCAAAGAATATATAAAAATGAATTATTACCGAAAAATATCGGTAGAACAGCTTTGTGATGCAGCAAGCATAGACAGGACGTATCTGTTCCGCCTTTTTAAACAGATTACCGGCAAAAGTCCAAGAGCCTACATCATAGACTACAAAATGAAAACCGCAAAAAAACTGTTTGAAACCTCTGATTTTTCAGTAACTCAGGTAGCTCAGGCGGTAGGCTATGACGATGCTTTTGCGTTTTCCAAGCTTTTTAAAAATCGCTATGGCATTTCACCAAAAAGCTATTCAATGAATATACAATAAGAAAAAGACGCACGGTCAAAGGGGAAAACCGCGCGTCTTTTTTAAATATATTTTGTGAGGTAATTCTATTATTGTCATAATTTTTTTGTATATGCATTTTTTTAAAACTTTTATACACATTTTTTTAAAAACGCACATATGATAGTATTGAAACCGCAGAACACCCATCTGCGTAAAATTTAAGGAGGCGTTTTTATGGGAATGGATAAAAACAATACACCGCTTCATCAGTGTTTGAAAGATTTGGTGTGCATACATACTGACAAGGTTTTTGACGTTTGTAAGGATAAGGAATGTCTTGAAAACCTTCGAGTTTATTTTGGTTGCTCCGACCAATCACTCATTAACCGTGCCACAAATGTAAAATTTCGCAAAGCAGAGGTTTTATGGGTTTGCAGCGATGTCGAACCTGTACCATTTAACCGTGGCTATTACAGCGTTGACATAAGCTTTTTCTTCAAAATAAAGCTTGAAGTAAGCTGTGGTATGAACTCCAGCACCTGCGTGGACGGTCTTGCCACCTATAACAAAAAGATAATTCTTTTTGGTTCCGAAGGCAGTGCATATGTGTTTGAATCATCTTACCGTCCCGGTGCACCGGACATTGCTCAGCCCTGCCGTAGAAATATGCCCAAAGCCGTTGTCGAACTTGTTGACCCGATGGCTCTTGGCGTAAAACTTATGGAATGCTCCTGCGATTGCGATTGTGACGATTCGTGCTGTGTAGCCGTAAGCGATATTCCGTGCTCAATTTCAGACATTTTTGACGGCGGTTTATACACCGGCGACGAGGGTAACCGTGTTTATGTAACAATAGGTATTTTTGTTATTATTCGTCTGCAGCGCAGTGTTCAGCTTCTTGTGCCCTGCAATGATTACTGTCTGCCCGACAAAGAATGTACAGCGTCAACCGACGATGACCCCTGCACAATTTTCGAAAAAATAAATTTCCCCTTTGACGAATTTTATCCTCCTTTTGGCGGATGTGATAATCAGTGTAACAAAAAATGCTGATACCCCCCCAATATGCCTGTCCTGCGAGCCGGCAGGCATATTTTTTAAAAAAGGTGATGTCACAAGGTGTATATTTTAAGCATGCTGCTTTCGGTAGCAGTAAGTGCTGACGCATTATTAATAGGTACGGCGTATGGGCTTAAAAAAGTTAAAATTCCGTTTGCTTCACAGCTTATTATAGGATTATGTGCCTGTTTGTGCAGTTTTGCATCGGTGATTGTTTCCAAAGGAATTTTTGCGTTTTTGTCAGCTCTTGCATCAAAAATCATAAGCATTAGTGCGCTGTTTTTGCTCGGCTTTTATTTTTTACTTAAAGCTGTCTTTACAAACATAAAACCCGGAGAAAAGCTTTCGCTTCTCAGCTTTGCAATAAAATCAATGGGGCTTAAAATTTCGGTTGTACGCGATATGAGCATGTGTGATATTGACAATTCGGGCATAATAGACAACAAAGAAGCTTTTTTGCTTGGTTTAACTTTATCGGGAGACATTGCCGCAGTAGGTCTTTTTGCTTCTCCTACAGGCATGGAATCGATGTTGTTTGCAGTTTTTACAGGCATTTTTAACGTACTGTGCATCTGCATAGGAAACAAACTGGGACATCGTGCAAACCATATAAAAATCAATTTGAAAAAAATTGCGGATTTTGCTCTGCCTGTTGTAATTTTTATCTCTCTTGCTACAAAACTGTTTTTTTGAGTGAATAAATCCCATAATCGTTGCAGATAATAAAGGTAAATTCAAGAGAAATCTGGAGGTACCTATGGATAAAAATTCAAATAAAAAATTCACGGCAAAATCTATTTACCGCATAAGCATTGTACTGGCGGCAGTGTGCGTATGCACAGCGGTAGTTTCTTTAAACACAATGCGTGCAAAAAACAGTGCCGCCAAATATAATGTGGCAATTTCTCCCCCTACCGCTCAGAATGAAAAAGTAACCGAGCCAGCACCTGTTTCAAAACCTAAAACCGATGTCCCGAAAACACAAACCCAATCGGAACCAAAACAAGCCGCACCTATACAGGCAAAACCTGCCACCGGCGAAGAAAAACCGGCTTTTTCTATTGAATCGGTAGAGCTTTTGCGTCCGGCGGCAGGAAAAATTGTGTTTGCACACAGCGGCGATGAGCTTGTTTATCACAAGCTTTACGACGACTGGCGTGTGCATAGCGGTGTTGATATTACAGCAACCGCATCTTCACAGGTAAAGGCCGCATATGACGGTACTGTTGAAGACGTAAAACCTGACGGATTCGGCAAATATGTAATAACGCTTAATCACAAATATTTTAAAACAGTGTATTCGGGTGTTTCTACCGAAAAAATAGCCGAAAAAGGCAAAACCGTCAAAAAAGGCGATGTTATAAGCGGAGTGCCGGACAAAAGCTCTCTGTACGATTTGCCCCATATTTCTTTCGAGTTGATTTACCGGGGTAAAAGCATCGACCCCGAGCCGCTTTTCAAATAAAGATTTATACCACGGATGTAACACAGTTTGCAAAATTCTTTTAAAATTCCTTCTGAATAATTCGGGAAACTGCGACAATTTTCTTTTGTCGCAGTTTCTTGTTTTTATGCAATCCGAAAATCACACAATTTTTTGTTAAATTTTAAAAAAACTGTTGACACAAAAGCCGTAATGGAATATAATTATAAGTGAAGATATTCTTCGGGGCAAGGTGAAATTCCTTACCGGCGGTATAGCCCGCGAGCCGCTTTTGCGGTTGATTCGGTGAAATTCCGAAGCCGACGGTATAGTCCGGACGGTAGAAGATATAAATCTGTTATACTCTTTTGTCGCATGCCCTTAAAAATTTCAGGCGTGCTTATTTTTTGCCGCCGCAAAATTAAGGAGCGATTTTATGAACAAAAACTTAAAAAAACTTACTGTAATGGGAATGCTGTGTGCAGTTTCCGTGGTGCTTGTTTGGCTTATTCATTTTCCTATTTTCCCTGCGGCACCGTTTTTGGAATATGACCCTGCCGACATTCCTATTTTTATCGGCACATTTTCTTTTGGCTCTCCCGCCGGACTTGTGCTCACAATTATCACGTCTATTATTCAGGGATTTACCGTAAGTGCTTCAAGCGGAGTCTACGGAATACTTATGCACGTAATATCAACAGGTAGTTTCTGCCTTGCTTCAGGACTCACATACAGATTCAACAAAACAAAAAAAGGTGCCGCCCTGGCTCTTGCTGTGGGCACAGTTACAATGACACTTGTTATGATTCCGGCAAACCTTTTTATAACTCCGATTTTTATGGGCACACCTACTGCAGTAGTGCAATCGCTTTTGCTGCCTGTAATTATTCCGTTTAACTTTATAAAAGCAGCATCAAATGCAATTATCACATTCTTTCTTTACAAAAGAATTTCCAGTCTTTGGAGCAACAAAATCTGATGCTTAAAATTATAATCAAAGGAAAATAATATGATTTTCAATACTCTTGAAACAAAAAACAACGTGTTTGTTGCACCTATTGCAGGCGTGACCGACCATGTTTTCCGAAAAATTTTAAAAGATATGGGTGCAGGACTTTTATACACCGAAATGGTGAGTGCAAAAGCCCTATGCTTTGGCGATAAAAAAACAAAATCGCTGATGCAGATTGCTGATGACCAGCAGCCATGCGGCGTTCAGCTGTTCGGCAGCGACCCAAAAATTATTGCCGAGGCGGCAAAAATTGTGGAAAACACAACTCCTGCGGCTTTTATTGACATTAACATGGGATGTCCTGTGCCAAAGGTTGCCGGCAACGGCGAGGGCAGTGCACTCCTCAAAAATCCGCCGCTTATGGGCGAAATTATTTATGCGGTGAAAAATGCGGTGAAACTGCCTGTTACGGCAAAAATCCGCATCGGCTGGACTGCCGACAGCATAAACGCTGTGGAGTGTGCAAAAATTCTTGAGCAAAACGGTGCGGATATGATTGCCGTGCATGGCAGAACACGTGAGCAATATTACAGCGGAACAGCCGACAGAAGTATTATCCGTGACGTGAAAAATGCCGTAAAAATTCCTGTTGTGGGCAACGGTGATATTACAAGTCCCGAAAGTATGCGTGATATGTTTGAGTTTACAGGTTGCGATGCGGTTATGCTGGCGAGAGGAATCATGGGCAACCCCTGGCTGATAAAGCAATGTCTGCATTATCAGCAGACAGGCGAAATTCTGCCGCAGCCCTCTTTTGACGAAATGGCAGAAATGGCAGTTTATCACACGAAAATGCTGGTTGAAGCCTTTGGGGAAAGAAACGGAATCCGCCAGGCAAGGGGACATCTTACCTGGTATGTAAAAGGCAGGCGTGGTGCAGCGGCTGTTAAAAATCTGCTGACATCTGCCCTGACGGTTGAAGAAATAGAAGAAGTGTTTGCGAGGTGGAAAAATGAACTTTCTGACACGCAACATTAAATATATTGCCATAGCGGTTTTTGCGGCTGTTGTAATTGCCGTGCTGTGGTTTTCAAACGAAAGTAAGCCTCACGAGGAGAGTTTTTTTGCTCTTGACACACAGGTTTCGTTTAAAATTTATGGTGACAAAAAAACGGCGGACAGGGCGTTTAAAGAAGCTCGCAGTTTCCTTGAAAATTTTGAAAACGAAATCAGCCTTTATAAAGAAAGCGGATTTGCCTGCAAATTTGAAAAGCTTGCAAAAGGCGAAAGGCTTGAAATGAGCGAAAATGTGCAAAATCTTATTGAAATGAGCAAGGGTGCAAGCGATAAAACAGACGGTTGTTTCGACATAACAACTGCGCCGCTTTCAAAGCTGTGGAATGTCACGGGAAACACCGCGCCGCCTGAAGAAAATGAAGTTTTGCACGCTCTTGAAAAAGTAGGGTATAAAAACCTTGAAGCTGACGGCAATTTTCTTGTAAAAACCGATGCAAGTGTGGATTTCGGTGCAATTGCAAAGGGATACGCCTCGGACAAAATAAAAGAAATTTTTAAAGCCTGCAAGGTTTCTGCCGGAGTTATAAATTTAGGCGGAAATGTGACGGTTTTCGGCAAAAATCCAAGCAAAGACAGCTTTGCCGTAGGTATAACCGACCCCACCAATCCCTCGGACATATGTGCAGCGGTTTATGTTAATGAAAAAAGCGTGATTACCTCCGGTGCGTATCAGCGGTATTTTGAGCATGACGGCAAGATTTATCATCACATTTTATCGCCTTTTGACGGGTATCCTGCCGATACGGATGTTGCATCGGTAACGGTAATTTCAAAAGACGGTGCACTTGCGGACGCACTTTCCACAGCAGCATTTGTTGCCGGAAGTGAAAAAGGACTTATATACATAGAAGATGCCGGAGCACAGGGACTTATTGTGCTTAAAAACGGTGAAATTATTGCATCGGACGGATTGCAGTTTGAAAAAAGATAAATTTTCTATTGCAAAACGCATAAAATTATAGTATAATAAAATAAATAACGTGATTTCGGGAGGCATAACTTATGGATTTTATAAATATTGTTAAAGAAAAAGCAACAGAACTTGCAATTGGTGCCGCAAAGGTTTCAAACTCTGCAATGACACAGGTTAAGTCCAATCTTCATATTGCCGACAAAAAACAGGAAAGAGAAAAAACACTTGAATCCTTAGGCTTGCTCATGTACGAAGCGTACAAATCCGGCGTTGATCCTGATACCGATAAGGTGGCGGAAAAATGCGTGGTTATTGACAAGCTGGGCAAAGAAATTGAGGAGCTAAAAAAAGCTATTTTGGAAGTAAAAAACGTTAAAGTTTGCTCTCACTGTAAAGCAGAAATTAAAAGCAATCACAATTTCTGCCCAATGTGCGGAGAAAAAGCATAATAATATTACAAAAAAGGCTGTAGTAAAATATTTTACTACAGCCTCTTTTGTAATTATTCCAGTTCAAATGCACCGGTATAAAGCTGATAATATTTACCCTTTTGGGCAATGAGGTCATCGTGAGTGCCACGTTCAATAATAACACCTTTTTCAAGCACCATAATAACATCGGAGTTTTTAACCGTAGACAGTCTGTGTGCAATGACAAAAACTGTTCTGCCTTTCATAAGTGCATCCATACCTTTTTGAACAATTGCTTCGGTACGGGTGTCGATTGACGAGGTAGCCTCATCAAGAATCATAACCGGCGGGTCCGCAACTGCTGCACGTGCAATTGAAATAAGCTGCCTTTGTCCCTGCGAAAGGTTTGCACCGTTGTTTGACAGCTGTGTATTGTACCCATCGGGCAAGCGATTTATAAAATCGTCTGCGCCGGCAAGCTGTGCGGCACGGCGACATTCCTCGTCTGTTGCATCAAGGTTGCCGTAACGGATGTTTTCCATAACCGTACCGGTAAACAAATTTGTTTCCTGCAAAACTATTCCAAGCGACCTGCGCAAATCGGTTTTTTTGATTTTTTCTATGTTTATGCCGTCGTAACGGATTTTCCCGTCCGATATATCATAAAATCGGTTAATCAGATTGGTAATTGTGGTTTTTCCCGCACCTGTTGCACCAACAAACGCCACCTTCTGACCGGGCTCAGCATACAGAGTAATATCATGAAGCACCGTTTTGTTTTCTTCGTAACCAAAGGTTACATTTTCCATACGCACATCACCGCAAAGAGGTGTGTAAGTTACGTTTCCGTCAGCCTGATGAGGATGCTTCCATGCCCATTTGCCGGTGTGTTTTTCGGTTTCGGTAATTGTTCCGTCCTCTGCAATTTCTGCATTTACAAGAGTAACGTAGCCGTCATCCTCTTCGGGTTTTTCGTCCATAAGAGCAAACACACGCTCTGCACCAGCCATCGCCATAACAATTGAGTTTATCTGCTGCGAAACCTGGTTGATATTGCCGGCAAACTGTTTTGTCATGTTTAAAAACGGAACGAGTATGCTTATACCAAGCGGCAAGCCGGAAATGCTTATATTCGGCACACCCAGGGCAATAAGCACGCCGCCGGACATTGCAATAAGAACATACATTACGTTGCCTATGTTATTGATAATAGGACCGAGAGTGTTTGCATACGCATGAGCACGATAGCTGTCCTGATAAAGCGAATCGTTTATAACGTCAAAATCCTCGTTACATTCGTTTTCATGACAAAAAACCTTAACAACCTTTTGTCCGCTCATCATTTCCTGTATAAAACCTTCTGCACGTCCTATAGATTGCTGCTGGCGTATAAAATATTTTGCACTGCCGCCGCCGATTTTTTTGGTTACAAACAAAATTGCCGATACTCCCACAAGCACAAACAATGTAAGCCACAGGCTGTAATAAATCATAATAACTATAACGCAGCTTACAATTGCCAAAGATTGGAGCAAATGCGGCAACGACTGCGAAACAAGCTGACGCAATGTGTCAATATCGTTTGTGTAATGGCTCATTATATCGCCGTGTTTATGCGTATCAAAATATTTAATGGGAAGTGTCTGCATACCGTCAAACATACTGCAACGCAGTTTTGACAAAAATCCCTGAGTAATAAACGCCATAAGCTGTGTGTGAACAGCAATTGCCGCAATGGAAACCACGTACAAACAAAGCAGAATAAGAATTTTTGGTATAATCTCGCCGCTTGCCGCTGCCCAGTTTCCTGCATTACCAAGCATTACATGTTTTTCAATAAGTGCAATTACATTTTGCACAAAAATTGCCGGAATTGACGACACAAGTGCCGCAAACAGTATGCACACAACAGTAAGCGGCATAAGTTTTGGATAAAACTTAAACAGCATTTTTATTGTTCTGCCGAGCACTTTGGGATTAAGCTTTCTTTTTGGCGGTTTATTCATCGCTTTCATCCTCCTTTGCTCCGGTTGTCTGCTGTTGATATACTTCGCGATAAATTTCGCTTGTTTCAAGCAATTGAGTGTGTGTTCCTACGCTGTCTATTTTACCGCCCGACATTACAACAATCATATCGGCATCTTCAACGGACGAAATTCTCTGTGCGATAATAATTTTTGTTGTTTCGGGAATATACTTTTTAAATCCCGCACGGATAAGTGCGTCAGTTTTTGTATCAACAGCACTTGTTGAATCATCCAGAATAAGAATTTTTGGTTTTTTAAGCAACGCCCTTGCGATACAAAGTCTCTGCCGCTGTCCTCCCGAAACGTTTGTGCCGCCCTGCTCTATTTTTGAATCGTACCCCTCGGGCAGTGTGCTTATAAACTCATCTGCCTGGGCAAGCACGCAAGCTTCTTTAATTTCTTCATCAGTAGCATTTTCGTTACCCCAACGCAGATTATCTTTAATTGTGCCCGAAAACAGCTGATTTTTCTGAAGCACCATTGCTACTGCATCACGCAGAGTTTTTATATCATAATCTCTTACGTCAACGCCGCCTACTTTTACATAACCCTCGGTTGTGTCATAAAGACGGGGCACAAGCTGAACAAGGGTAGATTTGCTGGAGCCTGTTCCGCCGATAATTCCAACAGTCATGCCAGATTTTATTTCAAGGTCAACATCAAAAAGTGCAAACTGTTTTGCTGTTTTTGAATATTTGAAGTTTACATCTTTAAATTCTATTGAACCGTCTTTAACCTCGGTAACAGGATTTTCGGGGTTTTTAAGTGCTGGAGTTTCATCAAGCACCTCGCTTATACGTTTCATTGATTCCGATGACATAGTGAGCATAACATAAATCATTGAAAGCATCATAAGTGACATGAGAATTTGCATACCGTATGTGAGCATTGCGGAAATTTGTCCCACATCAATAAGTGTACCTCCGCTTTCCACAATCATTTTTGAACCTACGGTAAGCACAAAAATCATATTAAAATACACACAAAACTGCATAAGCGGTGCGTTGAGTGCAACAATTCGCTCTGCACGGGTAAAATCGCCGCAAATATCCTCGGCGGCAATACCAAACTTTTTTTGCTCGTGCTTTTCTCTGGAAAATCCTTTAACAACACGCATTGCCATAACGTTTTCTTCAATAGACTCGTTTAAACGGTCATATTTTTTGAAAACCCGGCGAAATGCCGGCATGGCTTTGCGGCTTACCGCCAAAAGACCTATTGTTAAAATCGGCACAACAACAACAAACGTTGTTGCTAAAAATCCGCCCATAATATACGCCATAATTATAGAAAAAATAAGCATCAGCGGACTGCGGATAGCTGTACGTATAATCATCATATACGACATTTGCACGTTGTTTATGTCGGTTGTCATACGTGTAACAAGTGATGAGGACGAAAATTTATCAATATTTTCAAAAGAAAACGTCTGTATTTTACGAAAAACATCGTGACGCAGATTTTTTGCAAATCCTGCCGAAGCTTTTGAACAGGTAAATCCGGCAATACCTCCGCTGGCAAGCGATACCACCGCAAGCCCTATAAGGAGCAACCCTGTTTGCGTAATTTCACTTGTGCTCGCTCCGTTTTTTATTCGGTTAACAAGGTCAGCGGTAATAAAAGGAATTGCCGCTTCAATAATCGCTTCGCCCACAATAAAAATAAGTGTCAGTATTGTTGGAAGCTTATATTCACGTATGGATTTTATAAGACGTCTTAGCATGAAATCTTCCTTTCGCCAAAAAACTAAAAAAATAAAGAGCTATACAGCCCGTCTATTACAAATTGCGGTTAAAAAACCTTAATTTGATAAATATGTATGCATATGTTATTTTAACATTATAACATAAAAATGTCAATCATTTGCCGGGCGTGTTAACAAAATGTTCATTATTTTTGTGCAATTTATTGCGTTATGCACACTTATTTTCACCGTTTTTTATTATTGCACAGACGCCGAAAAAAGCAGACGGAGCACTGTTTTGCGACCGTCTGCTTTTTTCCTACCGTATGAAAATGTATAAGGATAAAGTGAGTGCGGATAGGATGCCTGCCGTCACCCATAAAGCAGTGTCGGCTTTACTTTTTTTGCGATGTATCGAACGCGGATTTATATATTTTATCCGCTTTACATTTACACTTACATAGTTATCAATTATATTCTGCGCATATTCTACTATGTCGGTGTTATCCGGAGGATTTATTTTCATCTTATGGAGCACTTCTTTCTTGCTTATTAATGACTTTAGTATAAACATAAAAACCACCTTATATTCCTTATTTTTTATATAATTTTAAAACTGTAACCAGCATATCGTCTTTTGGTCTGCCTCCGGTAACAGACGACATAAGTACAGTATCTGCCAGATTTTTAGCTGTCATCTCGCCGCAGGCTTCAACAATGTTTTTTACAAACTCTTCACCTGTGCACCGGTCGCCGCGGCTGTCGGGAACACCATCTGTCATGAGCACAATATACGCCTCATCCTGTATAAAAAACAGCTTGGACTCCACGTTTTCGTAATTCAAAATCCCCATAGGCACCTGCGGATTTTCAAAAACCGAAACAGCTCCGTCAATTTTTGCTGTTGTGGAAGCACCTCCCAGTTTTATAAGCTCACAATCACCCGAAAACATATCAATTTTTAAAAAATCTGCACTCACGCACCGTTCATCACCCCAGGAAGTTATTATCCCGGCGTTTATTATTTTTGCAATTTCTGTCATTTCCATACCACTGCCTGCCAGCTTTTCAAAAATCTCCGCTGTTTTTTTGCTGTCCTGAGCCGCCGCTGTACCGCTGCCCATACCGTCGCAGATTGCACAGTATAAATATCCGTCATTTGAAAGAAAATGCGTTTCGCAATCTCCCGATACACTTTTCTGACAGTTATCCATAGAAACCGTTGCTATTTCAAAACAAAATTTCTCCTCCGGTAAAAATTTTGTTACACACCCATTTTCTCCGTATTCTTCGCCGGCAAGATACATCGGAACACGCACAACGTCGCTGATAATATCGCTGGCATCAAACGAAAACTCTTTTTCGGTTAAAACGCTCACCTCGGGCATTCCACGGTGATTTGTAACCGCGGAAGCACAGCAGGGCAATCCCAAAACATCACTTACATTTTCCGTAATTTCGCCCGACAGACTTTCGTACCCTCCGTTTTCATAAACAGCAGATTTTTCTGTACGGTTTAATATTTCATCTGCTGCATCCCAGCTTGCAAAAGCCGTTTGTATGCACCCTGCTGTTTTAGCTTTTTCTGCGGCTTCTCTGCCGGCAATTTCAAAAATTTCGTACGCACAGGTTACAAGACTTTCACTGCGGATACATTTTCCGCTTACAATGCTTTTTATATCGCCGTCCATACCTCCGACAACAGCCGCACATAATCTTGATATCATCCGCGATGTGGCATTGAAATTGCGGCTCCAGCAATATCGCCGCAAATTACATCTGTCACACACGCGAGAACACACACGGTCACACAAAACAGCTGGCAATGCCGCTTTTGATTCACTTTCGCCATGCACAGTAAACGCCGCACGCACTCCGCCAAGCAGATTATGAATTTTAAAAAACGCATCGTTTGTGAGCGAATTTACTTTCAGGTTAATGAGCGGTGCAGAATCGAAACTGCGTGTTTTCATGCTGTACCGTTGCAAAAAGTCCATTGCCGAGTCAGGCGTTGCGAAAAATGCCGCCGATGCAATAATAATTTCTATCACATTTATGAATATAACCGATGACGATGAATAGTACGCCGCAAAAAGTGCGTTTGAAAATAATGCCGAAAGGCACACTCCCCATTTGCCAAAGCTATTCATCACTCCCGAAATCAAACCAACAAACGCAAAAACACCCGTAAGTGCCGGTGCATCGCCGTGGCAAAGTCCTGCAATAATACCCAGTGCCGCCCCCACAGCTCCCGATATGGAAACTCCGCCTCTGTATGCGCAAAACAAAATTATGTACATGCTCACTACATTTGACAGTTTAAGCCCAAACAGGCTTATTCCCGATGTGCCGGCAATTGATGCACCCAGCAAAATTGCCGCCGCAATGCTCTCGTCATCGCTTAAAACCTTGCCCCTGCGTTTTACAATGTCTGCCGCTTTGGAAAACACAATTCCTCCGAGCCACAAAACCGAGCTTTCCACAAAACAAAGAATAATATCCAGCGGTGCAAACCCTTTAACCGTTTCAAACAAAAGTCCGCAAAAAAGCAGCACTGTAGCTGATACTCCGCAAGAAAGCACAACAGATTCTTCTTTTTTCTCAAAAAAATATTTTTTTATTACCCAGCAAACGAAAATTGCAGATATGTATTTAATTTTCATCATTCCGATGGGGGCAAAAAACGTCCCCAGCAAACAGCCTACAGCGACTATGCTGCTTTTGTCAAGCACGCCGCACACTGCATACCATGCCATTGAAAGCGGTGCCATTGAGCTTAAAAATGCCGCTCTGGATAAAAAGAATCCTATGGCAGCAGCAATTCCGCTGCTGCTTTTTATAAGTGACATAATTTTTGATGCTTCTTTAGGCGCACCTATACGTTTGTATGTAACAGGGCGTGGATTTTTAACCGAATTTTTCATTTGTAAACGCCTCCTTATAGCGGTTAATTTTAAGTGTATCACAACCACAACGCAGAATTTTGTAAAATTTTGTATCCTCATGATTATTTTTTAACGACAAATTCTTACAAACCCCTTGCAATTTATGTAAATAACGTGTATAATGCAATTGAATATATAAATCAACGGAGGAACCTTTATGAAAACCTTACCCATATGGCAAAATCTCGAAATTTTGCAGGAAAACCGTGAGCCGGCAAGAGCATATTACATTCCTTATGCAACCGCTGACGGTGCAATTGCCGATAAAAAGGGCAAATCTCCTTTCTATAAGCTTTTAAACGGAAACTGGAATTTTATATACTACGATAAATATTCCCTTGTTCCCGATGACATAACAGACCCCAATTATATGGACTACGAATGGGACGAAATCCCCGTGCCGTCATGCTGGCAGATGCATGGCTATGACATAATTTCATACACCTGCGCAAATTATCCTTTTATAATAGACGAGCCCTATGTGCCGTATGAAAACCCGGTGGGCGTTTATTCCCGTGCATTTGTTCTGCCCGAAAACTGGGACGGCAAGAGTGTTTACATAATGTTTGAGGGCGTATCTGCCGCATTTGAGCTGTTTGTAAACGCCAAAAAAGTTGGTTACAGCGAGGGCAGTCATCTTCAGCATGAGTTCAACATCACAAAATATCTTGAAAAAGAGGATAACACAATCACCGTTAAGGTGTATAAATTCTGCAACGGCAGTTATCTTGAAGACCAAGACTTTTTCAGAATGTCCGGTATTTTCAGGGACGTTTATCTCCTTGCCCGTGACGAAAAACATATTGAGGACATTTATATCAAACCCACTCTTGACAGCGAGTATAAAAACGGCGAAGTTGAAATTGAAATAACAGGCGTAAAATCGGCGTCGGCAGACATTCTTTCGCCAAGCGGTGCACTTATTGAAACAATAGACATCAAAAACGGCAAAGCTACACTTAAAATCGAAAACGCTGAAAAATGGACAGCGGAAACCCCAAATCTCTATACTGCTGTATTTTACTGCGGAAACGAGGTTATTGCCCAGAATTTCGGGTTCACAAAAATTGAGGTTTCGAAAAAATGCGAGCTTCTTATCAATGGCGTTGCGATTAAACTCAAAGGTGTAAACCGTCATGACACTCATCCCGAACTGGGATATTATACTCCCCTTGAACACATCTGGAACGACCTACTTACAATGAAACGGTATAACATAAACACAATCCGTACATCGCATTATCCCAACACACCGGAATTTCTTAAAATGTGTGCAAAACTTGGGTTTTATATTATTGACGAAACCGATGTTGAATCTCACGGTCTTAACAATGCGTTTTCGACTGTTCCGGAATTTTATAAGCCCGGGCATTTTTCTGCTGACAACCCCTTAACCGGCGACAAACTCTGGATTTGCCAGTGCGACCGCTGGAAAGATGCGTTTGTTGACCGCATGGCACGTATGTTTGAGCGTGACAAAAACCATCCGTGTATAATTTTCTGGTCGCTTGGCAACGAGTCAAGCTTTGGCGAAAACCACAAAGCAATGGCACAGTATGTTAAAAACCGTGACACATCACGTCTGATTCATTATGAAAGTGCCGGATGGGCAACACCTTTTGACAAGCCGGACAGCACAGTTGATGTTGTAAGCCATATGTACACCGGATTGGAAAAAGTAAAACAACACGGTTTAAACCGGTTTAAAGACACACGCCCGTATTTCCTCTGCGAATATTCTCACGCAATGGGCAACGGTCCCGGTGGCGTGGAGGATTATTGGGATTTAATTTATAAATATCCACGTCTTATCGGCGGTTGTATATGGGAATGGGCAGACCATGCCGTTTCCGAAACAACACCTGACGGCACACCGTATATGGCTTACGGCGGTGACCATGGCGAAACGCCTCACGATGGCAATTTCTGCGTTGACGGACTGTGTTTCCCTGACCGTGAACCGTCAACAGGGCTTTTAGCACTTAAAGAAATTTATAAATATTTAACAGCCGAGCCGATTGACCTTGAAAACGGCAAAATCAGGGTTAAAAACCGGTTTGATTTTACAGACACATCAGGCTACGAGCTTTGCTGGCGTGTGTCCGTTGACGGCGACACATTTGTTCAGGGCAGAATCACGGATTTAAACGTCCGCCCTCACGGCACAAGAACGTATAACCTTGACTATATCCTGCCCGAAAGCTGTAAATACGGTGCATTTCTGGAGCTTGAGTTCAAAACTCTTTATGACACACCCTGGGAAGACAGCGGCTATGTTGTAGGCTTTAACCAGTTTGAACTGCCTGTGGAAATTGTTAAAGAAGCGGACGAGCTGCCCCACGGCGAGCTGTTTTTTGAAGAAGCAGGCGAATATTTTGAAATTTACGGCGACGATTTCACATACGTTTTCGGTGCAGAAAGCGGACATTTTGAAAGCATTGTAAAAGACGGCGTTGAAATGCTTGCAGACACAGGTGCTTTCGGAATCTGGCGTGCACCCACCGACAACGATTTGTTTATAAAAGAAAAATGGATACAGAAATACAACCGTTTCGGCGGTATCGGTTATGATGTTGCCGTATCAAACATTTATTCGGCGGATATCTGCAAAGAAAACGGCAATGTAAAAATTTCCGTAACAGGCGTTGTGGGAGCAAGAGCACGTGCTCCGTTTTTAAGAATTGCCCTTGATTATATTATTGAGCCAAGCGGAAAAATAAACGTAGTCTGCAACGCAAAACGCACTGTGCAGTTTGAGTTTATGCCGCGTTTCGGCTTTGATTTCACCCTTATCGGCACAAATGAATATATCAAATATTTCGGCATGGGTCCCGAGGATAACTATTCGGATTTGCTTCGTCACACAAAAATCGGTATGTATGCGTCAACCGTAACGGACGAATATGTGGAATATATCATGCCTCAGGAACACGGCAACCACACTCACACAAGAATGCTTATTGTTCATGACGTAATGGGCAGAGGACTTATGTTTGAGGGTGCACCGGAATTTGAGTTCAAGGCAAGCCACTTCACAACCGAAGATCTGGAATATGCAGAGCATACCTATGACCTTGAGCCTAACGAAGAAACTTTTGTAAGCATAAACTATAAAATGAGTGGCATCGGCACAGGCAGCTGCGGCCCGCTTGTGACAGAAAAATACCGTCTTGACGAAGAAAATATTCATTTTGAATTTGCGTTCATGCCGGTGTTTATTGAAAATCTTTGATTGAATATTTTTCGGGATTAAAGACGGTATAAAAAAATAAGCCTTCCCCCTGGTGGGGAAGGTGGCAACCGAAGGTTGACGGATGAGGGGATTTTGCGACAGCAAAATGATATTATGCAATCTAAAAGTTTGTACAATCATACCGCCTTGCGGCGACATCCCCTCATCAGTCATGCATCCGCATGACAGCTTCTCCTCCAGGGAGAAGCCTTTGGACGTACAACCTAAAAACAGGTACACCCTCGTAGGGAACGGCTTAAAACCGTTCCGTTTACAATCCCCCCCGTCAAAACCTGCAAGTTTTGCTCACGGATAATTTTATGTAAAATCACCCGACTACACCCTATAAATTTCAATATTTTGGTCCCGGATAAGCACAAGGTATCCGGGACTTTTTATTTTGCTTTAAAAAACTCGTAAATTCTGCCAAAAAATCTCTCAAACCCCTTGCAATTTATGCAAATAACGTGTATAATATATTATGTATAAAACTATTTATACATCAAGATAAAACAACACAATCCGAAACGGAGGAAATCTAATGAAAAATTTACCCGTATGGCAAAACCTTGAAATTTTGCAGGAAAACCGTGAGCCGGCAAGAGCGTATTATATTCCTTATGCAACCGCTGACGGTGCAATTGCCGATAAAAAGGGCAAATCACCTTTCTATAAGCTTTTAAACGGAAACTGGAATTTTATATATTACGATAAATATTCTCAAGTGCCCGAAGACATAACAGACCCCAATTATATGGACTACGAATGGGACGAAATCCCTGTGCCGTCATGCTGGCAGATGCACGGCTATGACCAGATTCATTATACAAACGTGAACTATCCCTTTATGGTAAACGAGCCTTATGTGCCCACCGAAAACCCGGTAGGCGTTTATTCACGTGCGTTTGTTCTGCCGAAAAACTGGGACAAAAAAAGCATTTACATAATGTTTGAGGGCGTATCTGCCGCATTCGAGTTGTTTGTAAACGGCGCAAGAGTCGGTTACAGCGAGGGCAGTCATCTTCCCCACGAATTTAACATTACAAAATATCTTGAAAAAGAAGACAACACAATCACCGTTAAAGTTTATAAATACTGCAACGGCAGTTATCTTGAAGACCAGGACTTTTTCAGAATGTCGGGTATTTTCAGGGATGTTTACCTCCTTGCCCGTGACGAAAAACATATTGTTGACATTTATATAAAACCCACGCTTGACAAGGAATATAAAAACGGTGAGGTTGAAATTGAAATAACAGGCGTTAAAACTGCTTCTGCGGACATTCTTTCACCAAGCGGTGCACTTATTGAAACAATAGACATCAAAAACGGCAAAGGCAAGCTCAAAATCGAAGACGTTGAAAAATGGACAGCCGAAACTCCTGAGCTTTACACAGCCGTAATTTCAAGCGGAAATGAAGTTATTGCCCAGAATTTCGGATTCATGAAAATTGAAGTTTCGCCAAAATGCGAGCTTCTTATTAACGGTGTTGCAGTTAAACTCAAAGGCGTAAACCGTCACGACACTCATCCCGAACTGGGATATTACACTCCCCTTGAGCATATCTGGAACGACCTGCTTATAATGAAACGTCACAACATAAATACAATCCGTACATCACACTATCCCAACACACCGGAATTTCTTAAAATGTGTGCAAAGCTGGGCTTTTATGTGGTTGATGAAACCGACCTTGAAACTCACGGTTTCCACGAACCGTTCCAGGGCTCGGAAATTCATTGGAACAAAGACCATTTCACACGCACAAATCCCTTTACGGGCGAGAAAATGTGGCCTACCCAGAACAAAAAATGGAAAGATGCCTTTGTTGAACGTGCAGAGCGTATGTTTGAACGTGACAAAAACAATGCGTGCATTATTTTCTGGTCGCTTGGTAACGAGTCCTGCTTTGGCGAAAACCACACAGCAATGACAAAATATATAAAATCCCGTGATACAGCACGTCTTGTTCATTACGAAAGTGCAAGCTGGAATAAATTCGGCAACCCGACAGATACTGTTGATGTTGTAAGCACAATGTATCCCGACCTTGATTTTGTAAGAAAACAGGGTCTTAACCGTGAAAAAGACAAACGTCCGTATTTTATGTGCGAATATTCTCATGCAATGGGCAACGGACCCGGCGGCATGAAAGAATACTGGGATCTTATCTATAAACACCCCCGTCTTATCGGCGGCTGCGTATGGGAATGGGCTGACCATGCTGTTGTGGAAGAAACTCCCGACGGTGAAGAATATATGTCCTACGGCGGTGACCATGGAGAGTTCCCCCACGATAGCAACTTCTGCGTTGACGGACTTTGTTTCCCTGACAGAGAGCCTTCAACCGGACTTCTTGAGCTGAAAGAAATTTATAAATATCTCAAAGTAGATGCCCTTGACCTTGAAAACGGCAAAATCAGAGTTAAAAATCTCTTTGATTTTACCGACGCATCAGGCTACGAGCTTTGCTGGCGTGTGTCTGTTGACGGCGACACATTTGTTCAGGGCAGAATTCCCGATTTGAACGTAAAACCACACGGCACAAGAACATACAACCTTGACTATATCCTGCCCGAAAGCTGTAAATACGGTGCATTTCTGGAGCTTGAGTTCAAAACACTTTATGACACACCCTGGGAAGAAAGCGGCTATGTTGTAGGCTGTGACCAATTTGAACTGCCTGTGGAAATTGTTAAAGAAGCGGACGAGCTGCCCCACGGCGAGCTGTTCTTTGAAGAAGCAGGCGAATATTATGAAATTTACGGTGACGATTTCACATACGTATTCGGCACAGAAAGCGGACATTTTGAAAGTATCGTAAAAGACGGCGTTGAAATGCTTGCCGATGCCGGCAGTTTCGGAATCTGGCGTGCTCCCACCGACAACGATATGTATATCAAAAAAAGCTGGAAATTCCATGTTAACATGGGTATCGGCTATGACAAAGCAATAACACAGGTTATGGACTGCGATATCTGCCAGGACGGCGACAACGTAAAAATCACCGTTCAAAGTGTTCTTGGTGCAAAAGCAAGAGCACCGTTCCTGCATATCAACACGGTTTATGTGATTGAGCCCGGTGGAAAAATAAACGTTACCTGTGATGCAAAACGCCACACAGTCAATAAATTTTTACCCCGTTTCGGCTTTGATTTCTGCCTTGACGGCGTAAACGAATATATCAAATATTTCGGCATGGGTCCCGAAGACAACTACAGCGACCTTTGTCAGTATGTTAAAATGGGAATGTATGCTTCAACGGTAAACGATGAGTACGTTGAATATATCAAACCCCAGGAACACGGCAACCACACTCACACAAGAATGCTTATTGTCCATGATGTAATGGGCAGAGGACTTATGTTTGAAGGTGCACCGGAATTTGAGTTCAAGGCAAGCCACTTTACGGCAGAAGATTTAGAATATGCAACACACACATATGACCTTGAACCGAATGAAGAAACCTTTGTCAGCATAAACTATAAAATGAGCGGTATCGGCACAGGCAGCTGCGGACCTATGGTTACAGAGCAGTATCAGCTTAAAGAAGAAGACATTCATTTTGAATTTGCTTTCATGCCGGTGTTTATCGAAAATCTTTGATTGAATAATTTTTGTAATTAAAGACGGTATAAACCATTGGCTCTCCCTGTGGGAGAGCTGTCACGAAGTGACTGAGAGGGAAAACCCTCTCCGTCAAAACCTACGGTTTTGCCACCTCTCCCGGAAGGAGAGGCTATGGACGGAACAACCCAAAGGCTCCCTTGCCTAAAGGGAGCTGTCACGAAGTGACTGAGGGATTGTTGGTAAAATCTTAAATATTTAAATACAAATGTTTTTACGAAACAATCCCTCCGTTTCGCTTACGCTCGCCAACTTACTGCGGCTCGGTCACGCACAGCTCTGCAAACGGGCGACCACACAGGGTCGCCCCTACGACCGTGCGAGCTTCGCACCTTTACACAAGGGAGGCAAGAGGTCTGCACAAACCTCAAAATCCCCAAAATGGCACAAAACCAGCCACACCACAAAAAGGAGAACCCTTATGCCCGAAGAAACCAAACGAGAAACGGCGGTTTTAGCCGGAATTTTCAATTCCTCAAAAACCGACCCATGCGCAACTGAAGAAACCATGCTCGAACTGGCAGAGCTTGCAAAAACTGCCGGTGCAGAAGTTGTTGCAAGCGTTCTTCAACCACGTCCTGCACCCGATGCGGCAACGTATTTCGGCAGCGGCAAGCTTGAAGAGCTTCGTGAGCTTTGTGCCAACCTGGAAGCAACTCTCATCATCTGCGATGACGAGCTTTCCGGCTCACAGCTTCGCAACATTGAAAATGCCGTGGGCGTGCGTGTTATTGACCGCACAACCCTCATTCTCGACATTTTTGCCATGCGTGCCCTTTCAAAAGAGGGCAAATTGCAGGTTGAACTGGCACAGCTTAAATATATGATGCCGCGGCTTTCGGGTATGCATGAGGGATTGTCACGACTCGGTGGCGGCATAGGCACAAGAGGTCCCGGTGAAACAAAACTGGAATCCGACCGTCGGCATATCCGCACACGAATAAGTCATTTGAAACGTGAGCTTGACGAGGTTGAGCTTCGCCGCGGATACGCCCGTGACAGGCGTAAAAAAGACGGCGTTTTAACTGTGGCTCTTGCCGGATACACCAATGCCGGCAAATCTTCAATTTTAAATTATTTAACCGATGCAGGAACTCTTGCAGAAAACAAGCTGTTTGCCACTCTTGACCCACTTTCCAGAGTGCTGACACTTCCCGATGACAGAGAAATTATCCTTATTGATACTGTCGGATTTATCCGCAAACTGCCGCACCATCTTGTCAATGCGTTCAAATCAACACTTGACGAAATTTCCTGTTCAGACGTTATACTTAACGTGGTTGATTTTTCAAATCCGGAGCATATCACTCACCTTGATGTAAGCCGTGACCTGCTTTGCTCGCTGGGATGCGAAAACACGCCGCAAATTACGGTTTATAACAAGTGCGATACGGTGGAAACCGTTCCGCCCGCAAAAGGTGCAAACGAGATTTATGTTTCGGCAAAAAGCGGCGAAAATATGCAGGAGCTTTTAAAACTTATCTGTATAAATCTGCCCCAGACAAAAGTGCGCATGACCTTGCTTATTCCTTATGCAAAAGCAGGGCTTGAACAGCAGCTTCGTGAAGATGGATTTGTAAAATCTGCCGATTATGAAGAAAGCGGCATAAAAATCACAGCGGATATTGACAAAAAAGCGGTGTATAAATATGAGCAGTTTAAAATCTGAATATAAAACCGTGCTTTGCGAGGGCGGCAGCAGTTATACCGAGAAAAAATCCGAGTTTATCGGGGCGGTAAAGCCTGTTAAAACCGAGCAGGAAGCACTTGAGTTTTTAAATTTTATAAAGAAAAAATATTCCGATGCACGGCATAATGTTTATGCTTATGTGGTGCAGCAGGATAACATACAGCGTTACAGCGATGACGGCGAACCTTCGGGTACAGGCGGAATGCCGGTTTTAGGCGTTATTACAAAAAGCGGACTTACCGACATTGCCGTTGTTGTAACAAGATATTTCGGCGGCACGCTTCTTGGCACAGGTGGACTTGTGCGTGCTTATTCAAAAGCGGCGGCAGACGCCGTTGCTGATGCAAAGCCTGTTATCTGCCGGCTTTGCAAGTGCTATGAAATCGTCTGTGACTACACACTTTCGGGCAAAATTGCCCATATTCTTGAAAATGAAGATTATACCCTTGAAAACACGGAATATACTGATTCTGTCAAGTTTTCTGCCTGCATAAAGCAAGGCTGTGACGGCAAATTTTTAAAAGAAATCACCGAAGCAACCGGTGCACGGGCACAGATAACCGAAACAGAAAGTAAATATATAAACATACCAATCAAGGAGGAAAAATAAAATGGAAGAATTAAACAAAAACATACCCGAAGATGAAAACACAACAGAAACTACAGAAGAAATGGCAGATGCTCCAGAAGCAACTGAAGAGTCTGTTGAAGAAGTTGCTGATGACGTTGCTGATGTAACTGATGAGGAAGTTGATGAAATTTTAGAAACACTTGATGCTTCTGAAACCGAAGATGCTGTACCTGCTGAAGAATTAAGCCCCGAGTCTCCCAGCCGTCCGGCGAACTTGCTCCGTTCGGCAATAACAGCGGCTGTTGTTCTTGCTGTTTTTGCGGCAGTATATTTCATTTTCACCGCCGTTTATGACAAAGGCGATGCCCCAAAAGCACCGTCATCTGAGCAAAAACCGTTGGTTGAGACATCTGTTTCTGAAGCACCCGGCAACCAAACACCGTCCGAAACCTCGGCAGAAGATTCTCAGTCCGATCCGCAGGCAGAAAACAAACCGGCACCTTCTGCTGTTGATGCACCGCCGTCTCCCGAATATACAGCAGCAAGCAATAAAATCACTGCCGATGCCAAACAAAAATACGGCGATGGTATAGTAGTTCTGCCCGAATACAATCATGAGCTTAAAACCGTTAAAATAGACGGTACAGAGCACAAATGCTTCATGGCGGCAGTTGTTAAATTTGACCCCACTCAGGAAAGCGGCACTTCCATAATTCATGCTACAATCGACAGTGAATCAAATCAGATTTGGTATGACGATGCTACCACCTGGGAAATTATTGACTAAGTAAACAAATTAAAAATAATATAACGCACGCAGGCAATACCTGTATGCTACTTAAGGAGGAAATAAAAATGACAAAAAACGAAAAAAGAGCACTTATTATCGGAGCAGCAATTGCAGTAACTGCAGCTGCAGCTACTGCGGCAGTTATTTATTACAAAAAGAAAAAAGCCGCTGCACCCGATACTGCAGAATCGACACCTCTTCTTGAAGCAGGCGATGAAGAATGCGGCGAGGTGGTTTTTAATTACGAGGATCATCCTGCTCTTGATTTTGATGAAGCCTACGAAGTGGCTGTTAACGCTGCAACAAAAAAATTCGGAAGCAATCCTTTTGTTGTTTCTGCGAGTGACAACAAAGCAATTTACGAGACAATCGGCGGCGAAAAACGCGCTTGCTATAACTTTGGTGTAGATGACAGCTCATTTATTGGCGGTACTCCCAGCGGATTTTTATACGTTGATGCTCAAACCGGCGAGGTTTTTGAAAGTGGTATTAACGGTATTGAAAAAATAGACTGATATGCGGCATAAAAATCCGGCTTAATTATTGTCGGATAATGCCTCTGCTACAAAGGCGGAAGAATAATGTTTGCAAAAATAAACAGTATCGGCGTTTTCGGTATGGATGGATATTCCGTTGACGTAGAATGCTCGGTTTCACCGGGTATGCCTGCGTTTGCAACGGTAGGTCTGCCGGATACCGCCGTTAAAGAATCGCAACAGCGTGTAACCTCTGCAATATCATCGATAGGGTTTGATTTTCCTCTCGGTAAGGTTGTTGTAAACCTTGCTCCGGGCAATATCAAAAAGGAAGGCTCAGGCTTTGATTTACCTATTGCATTGGCAATTCTTTTCGGAAGCAATATAATTAAACTACCCGAAAATACAGATGAATATGCTTTTATAGGCGAGCTTTCGCTGTCGGGCGAGCTTCGTCCGGTTTCGGGCGTTCTCTCTATGGCAGTTGCCGCTTGGAAAAGCGGATTTAAAAAAATAATCGTTCCTACGCAAAACGCACTTGAGGCATCCGTCGTCAAAGACCTTGAGGTTTTTGGTGCAGAAGATATACGCCAGGTGCTTGCACATATTTGCGGTGAAAAAGCGCTTTTGCGCACAGTAAGCGACAGCGCTTTGTTCACATCAGAAAACGTACGCTACGAATACGATTTTGCTGATGTAAAAGGTCAGGCACAAGCAAAGAGGGCACTTGAAATTGCCGCCGCAGGCGGTCATAATTTACTGATGATAGGAACTCCAGGCTCCGGCAAAACAATGCTTGCCCAGAGGCTTCCGTCAATTTTGCCCGACATGTCCTTTGAAGAAGCGTTGGAAGTTACAAAAATCCACTCAATTGCCGGCACATTGCCGGATAACACGCCGTTTATACGCACCCGTCCTTTCCGTGCTCCGCACCATACAGTTTCAACCGTCAGTCTTACAGGCGGCGGACGTGTGCCCAAACCCGGCGAGGTAAGCCTTGCTCACGGTGGCGTGTTATTTTTAGATGAGCTTCCCGAATTTTCAAAAAATGCACTCGAGGTTTTACGTCAACCTGTTGAAGACAAAAAAATTACCGTTTCCAGAGTTAACGCAACTGTTACATATCCGTCAAACTTTATGCTAATAACAGCTCTCAACCCTTGTCCATGCGGATATTTTGGCGACAAAACTCATGCCTGCACTTGTAATCCTGGTCAAATTCAGCGGTATATAGGCAAGCTCAGTGGACCTCTGCTTGACCGTATTGATCTGCAACTGCAGATACGTCCGGTTGAGTACGCAAGCCTCACCGGCAACGAAAAACCCGAAAGCTCTGCCAAAATCAAACAGCGCGTAAATAACGCCCGAAAAATTCAACAGCAACGGTATGAGCATCTGGGTATTTACAGTAATTCGGAATTATCCTCAAAAAATATTGAGGCATTTTGTGCACTAACGCCCGAATCAAAACAGATTTTAGAATCTGCATTTACACGTCTTGGGCTTTCGGCACGTGCATACACACGCATAATAAAGGTTGCTCGTACAATCGCTGACCTTGCAAACGAAAAAAACATCCTGCCTGCTCACATTGCCGAGGCAATCGGCTACCGCGCACTTGACCGCAGCTTCTTTTCGGCAGTTAACCGAAAGTGAGTAATCCGAACCCGCCTAAAACAGCGTAATTTCGGTATCTTTCGGCTTGTCATCTTTGCAAGGCGTCAGCCTTGCTGCATCTTTCGCACCAAAATCTACTCAAAATTCCATCTGTTTTAGGTCGAAGAATTTTAAGAGTGAGAATTTTTGGTTGCACAAGGCAAAAACGCAGGTAATCCTGTCGGATTGCCGAGTATTTTAACACAGTGAAAGCGAAAATTCACCTCTTAAAATCGAGTTCGGATTACTCGCTTTCGGTTAAATAAGGAGATAGTTATGAAAATTTTATCAATAGGAAACAGCTTTTC
>JAZNOL010000117.1:0-14046 GCA_045580815.1 Clostridia bacterium
TTTCGGTTCAAAAGGTACAGTTGCTTCTTTTCCACATTTTGCGCAGTTTACAGTATACATTTTTCTTTCAGCTCTGAGGCTGTTTTTGCGGTTGATTCTGCATTCTTTGCAACGAAGAGGTTCGTTCTGGAAGCCTTTTTCAGCATAGAACTCCTGTTCGCCGGCTGTGAATACAAATTCATTGCCACAGTCTTTGCATACTAATGTTTTGTCTTCGTACATTGTTTTTTCCCTCACTTTTGTTTGCCCGGGTATCGGGCTTGTAAAAAAAATTTATTTTTATTTCAGGCTTAAAAGCCCATAAATAAACAAGGTCATATGATAGAGCATTTTTCCAGCTTACGTTTTATTCGCTGAATAGCATTATCTATGGATTTTACCGATTTACCCACAAGCTGTGCAATTTCAACGTAGCTTTTGCCCATCACATAATATTCGAGTACACTGCGTTCAAAACGGCTTAAAATTTTAAGAAGCTTTTCGTCAATACTTTTATAACTCTCGTTTATGATGTAATACTCTTCGGGATTACAGCTGCTGTCACTTTCAAGCTGGTCAATAAGCATACGCTCATCGTCCTCATCATCGCTGGCATACAATGAAACATACGAATTCAGCGGAGCGTGTTTCTGCCGTGTTGCCGCCTTTATTGCCGTTATTATCTGCCTTGTTATACAAAGCTCAGCAAACGACTTAAAACTTGACGTGCGGTCACTGCGATAATCTCGGATGGCCTTAACAAGACCAATCATACCTTCCTGTATGATATCCTCTTTATCTGCACCACGGAGAAAATAAGTTCTCGCTTTGGATATTATTGCCGCTTTGTACCGACCTATAATTATCTCAAATGCAATGTTATTTCCGTATCTGGCGTGTTCCACCAGCTGTTCGTCACTAAGCCCGCAAAGCTCTTTTTCGCTAAGGGGTTTTTGCGTTTTCATTTGCAGCTTCCTTTCCCAATAAGCAAATTGATAACAAAAGGTTATTCAATCCGCATAATAACATTATACACTACATTTTATTTTTTGTCAACATCTTTTTTATCACTTTTAATAAATTTCGTCCGTTTTAAGAGTGATTTTTCTTCATTTTGCAGATAAAATTTCATTTTTTTCAAAAATCAGCCATATTTTTGGATAAAATTCACTATTTTTCAATCCTGTTTTTATGCAAAACATCAAATTGTGTTAAATATTTTTTACATACGTATTTTTACTTTACAAAAAATTTACAAATTCAAAAGTGCAATTGCATTTTTTGCAAAAATCATTTCCCGTTCCTTTTCCGTCAAATCAAACTGCATAACATCCATTGCCGCTTCAGGCGTTGTCTGTATTGGATAATCACTGCCAAACAACACTTTTTCTGCACCTTTAAGATGTATCAGCTCACTTATATGGCTATGCGACAATGTTACAGTTGTGCTTGAAGTATCAACCCAAACATTATCCTTGGAATAAAGGTGTTTTACCGCCTCCTGCCATACGCTGTAACCACCCATATGTGCCGCAATAATTTTCAACTTCGGAAACAGGTCTGCCACCTTTGCAAGCCTTGCAGGAGTGGAAAATTCGGTGTTTTTATCCCCCACATGAAACAACAGAGGCAGATTTTCCCTTTCGGCAATTTCATAAATTTTCAGCATTTTTTCATCGTCAATAAAAAACTCCTGAAAATCGGGATGTAGTTTAAGTCCGTGCAAACCGAGAGTTTTTAGCCTTTTAAGCTCTTTTGACGGATTTTCATAGTCACGGTGAATTGTTCCGAACCCTATAAACCTGCTTTTATCTTCAGCAATTTCCGACACAAAATCGTTCACGGTTTCAACCTGACCGGCCCGTGTTGCCGAAGAATGAATCAGAAACCGTGGCGAAATACCGTCTGCTTCCGATGCTGCCACAAGCCGCTTTGCTGTGCCGTCGCCGTGCATTTCAAGACTGTAATAATCCCCCACATGCCGCGTTGCTTTTTCGGCAATTTTTTCGGGAAATACATGACAGTGAAAGTCAATGATTTCATATTTTTTATATGACATTTTAACCATTCCTTAAAATTTAGTTTGCAAATTAAATTCTATCATTTTTTAGCCCACCTGTCAAACAAGATGCCGCAATTTCCTTTATGTTTTGACATTTTTATTAAATATGCACAATATTTCGAGGTTGCAAAATATTATTATTGTACTATTTAAAGAATTGTAATTTTACTTATTTTAATATATAATATATTGTAGTGAAATTTTTAAAAAAATTATCAAATATACAAAAGAAAGGCTGGATATAATCATGTATTCAACACAGGAAATTTCAAAAATTGATCCGCAGCTTGCGCAGGCTATTGAAAACGAAGTTAACCGCCAGCGCAGCAAAATTGAACTTATAGCTTCAGAAAACTTTGTTTCAAACGCAGTTATCGAAGCAATGGGCACTCCCCTTACAAACAAATATGCAGAAGGTTATCCGGGCAAAAGATATTACGGTGGCTGTGAATTTGTTGACGTTGTTGAAGACCTTGCCCGTGACCGTGCAAAAGAAATTTTCGGTGCAGAGCATGCAAACGTTCAGCCTCATTCCGGTGCAAACGCAAACCTTGCT
The DNA here is from genome assembly GCA_045580815.1 of Clostridia bacterium. GTDB lineage: Bacteria > Bacillota > Clostridia > RUG12999 > RUG12999 > JAZNOL01. The sequence goes on from JAZNOL010000117.1 coordinate 2,598, forward strand.
GTTTTCTTTGCTGTTCTTAATCCCGGTGATACAGTTCTCAGCATGAACCTTGCTCACGGCGGTCATCTTTCACACGGCAGTCCCGTTAACATTTCGGGTAAATATTTCAACATTGTTCCTTACGGCGTAACTGAAGCTGAAGGCACAATTGACTATGACGAAGTTGAAAGACTTGCTAAAGAATGCAAACCCAAGCTCATTCTTGCAGGTGCAAGTGCATATTCAAGAACAATTGATTTCAAACGTTTCCGTGAAATTGCGGATGCAGTAGGTGCTTATCTGATGGTTGACATGGCACACATTGCCGGTCTTGTTGCCACAGGACTTCATCCGTCACCTGTTCCCTATGCTGATTTTGTTACAACAACAACTCACAAAACACTCCGCGGTCCCAGGGGCGGTCTTATTCTCTGCAAAGAAGAACACGCAAAAGCAGTTGACAAAGCTGTTTTCCCCGGCACACAGGGTGGTCCGCTTATGCACGTTATTGCTGCAAAAGCAGTTTGCTTTAAAGAAGCACTTTCTGACGAATTTAAAGCATATCAGCAGCAGATTCGCAAAAATGCCGCTACACTTTGTGAAGCCATGCTTGCAGAAGGTTTTAAAATCGTTTCCGGTGGCACAGACAACCACCTTATGCTGGTTGACCTGACAAACACAGAGCTTACCGGCAAAGAAGCAGAACATATTCTTGACGATATCGGTATTACAGCCAACAAAAATGCTATTCCCTTTGACAAACAGAGTCCGTTTATCACAAGCGGTCTGCGTATCGGCACACCGGCTGTTACATCACGCGGCATGAAAGAAGATGACATGAAAGAAATTGCACGTCTTATCGGTCTTGCTCTCAAAGGCAATGACGATGACCGCAAAAAAGCGGCAGAGGGCGTAAATGCACTTTGCGCAAAATATCCGCTTTACAGATAATCAAATAACAAAAAAGAGGCGGAGAAAAATCCGCCTCTTTTATACAAATCCAATCACAAAGGGAGATGTATTTTATGCAGCCCCTGGCAGACAGAATGCGTCCCGGAAAGCTTGACCATATTGCGGGGCAACGCCATCTTTTCGGCGAGGGAAAAGTGCTTCGCCGTCTTATTGAAAACAAAACATTGCCCAACATGATTTTTTACGGTCCGTCGGGCACGGGCAAAACCACCGCTGCACGCATTGCCGCTGAAAATGCCGGCAAAAATCTATATTATGTGAACGCAACAACCGGCTCTGTCAGCGACATTAAAAATGTTGCAGCTAACATCGGAAGTCTTGAAAACAGCGGCGGAATCATCTTGTATCTGGACGAGATTCAGAATTTCAATAAAAAACAACAGCAATCCTTGCTTGAATATATTGAAAACGGAAGCATCACCCTTATTGCTTCAACCACCGAAAATCCTCATTTTTATGTGTACAACGCAATCTTAAGCCGAAGCAGTGTGTTTGAGTTTAAACCTGTTTCTCCAGAAGAAATCGAAACCGTTCTTGCAAGAGGCACGGAGGTTTTATCCGAAGAATACGGCGTAAACGTTGAAATAGAGAAATCTGCCGCCGTGCAGATTTCAAACTTAGCTTACGGCGATGTGCGAAAAGCCCTCAACACTCTTGAGCTTTGTTTTTTAACGGAATTTTCGGGCGAAGATGTAAAAATATCTCTTGAGGATGTTGTTTCTTCAACAGGCAAACCGGCAATAAAATATGACCGTGACGGTGACAGTCATTATGATATTTTAAGTGCATTTCAGAAATCAATCCGTGGTAGTGACGAAAATGCCGCACTGCATTATCTGGCACGGCTTATATCCGGCGGGGATCTGATTTCCATATGCCGACGGCTTATGGTTATTGCCTGCGAAGACATCGGGCTTGCATATCCTCAGGCGGTGAGCATTGTGAAATCCTGTGTTGACTGTGCGATGCAGCTTGGTTTTCCCGAAGCGAGAATCCCTCTTGCGGAGGCGGTTATTCTACTTGCCACATCACCGAAATCCAATTCTGCAATATGCGCAATTGATGATGCACTTTCTGACATTGCAAACCGCGACACCGGTGATATTCCCGACCATTTAAAGGACGGACATTATGCCGCTGCAAAAAAATTGGGTCGCAGTGTTGGTTACAAATATCCTCACAGCTACAAAAACCATTATATACCTCAGCAATATCTGCCCGACAACATAAAAAACGCCGTGTACTATCACCCCGGCGAAAACAAGTTTGAAACTGCCGCAAAGCAGTATATGGACAATATAAAAAGTGATAGCGGAAAGGAATAAATATATGTCATATAATAGTGAAAATATACGAAATTTCTGTATAATTGCACACATTGACCACGGAAAATCTACCCTCGCCGACCGTCTTTTAGAAGAAACCGGCGTTGTTCAGAAACGTGACATGGAAGAACAGCTTCTTGACAACATGGATCTGGAACGTGAACGTGGTATTACAATCAAAGCCCGTGCAGTACGCATGAAATATAAAGCCGACAACGGTAAAGAATATGAATTTAACCTGATTGACACTCCCGGACACGTAGACTTTAACTATGAGGTTTCAAGAAGTCTTGCAGCATGTGAGGGGGCAATTCTTGTTGTTGATGCGGCACAGGGTGTTGAGGCACAGACTCTTGCAAACACATATCTTGCAATTGACCATGACCTTGAAATTCTGCCTGTTATAAACAAAATTGACCTGCCCAGTGCACGTCCCGAATATGTCAAAGAAGAAATTGAAAACGAAATCGGCATTCCGGCTGATGAGGCTCCGCTGATTTCTGCTAAAAACGGCATTAATATTCACGAGGTTTTAGAGCAGGTTGCCGCAAAAATTCCGGCACCATCAGGCGAAACCGACAAACCTCTTAAAGCACTCATTTTCGACTCGTATTATGACAGCTACCGCGGTGTTATTGTTTATATGCGAGTGTTTGAAGGCAGCGTAAAGCCCGGTGACAGAATAAAAATGATGGCTACCGGTGCAGAGTTTGACGTTGTTGAAGTTGGTCATATGCAGCCTTTTGGCTTGCAGGCGTGTAATGAGCTTTTTGCCGGTGAGGTCGGATATCTTGCCGCAAGCATCAAAAACGTCCGCGATACGGCTGTGGGCGATACTGTAACTCATGTGAACAATCCCACGGACGCACCTCTTGAGGGTTATCGCAAGGCTGTTCCTATGGTTTACTGCGGAATTTATCCTGCTGACGGTGCAAAATACGGTGATTTGCGTGATGCTCTTGACAAACTTCAGCTTAACGATGCATCGCTGACATTTGAGCCGGAAACATCTGTTGCCTTGGGCTTCGGATTCCGATGCGGATTTTTGGGTCTGCTTCATCTTGAAATTATTCAGGAACGTCTTGAACGTGAATACAATCTTGACCTGGTCACAACAGCACCCAGCGTTATTTATAAAATCAATCTTACCAACGGCGAATCTATATGGCTTGACAACCCCACAAACATGCCCCCGGCGGCAAATATTGCATCAATGGAAGAGCCGTTTGTTGATGCCTCAATTATCACACCGACGGAATATGTGGGCAACATTATGGAGCTTTGTCAGAACCGCCGTGGTGTTTACAAAAACATGAAATATATTGAGGGCGACCGTTCTGTTATAAACTACGAACTGCCCCTTAACGAAATAATTTACGACTTTTTTGACGCGCTCAAATCACGCACAAAAGGTTATGCATCTTTTGACTATGAGCTCAAAGGATATGTTGATTCAAAGCTTGTAAAGCTCGACATTCTTTTAAACGGCGAAATTGTGGATGCCCTTTCGTTTATTGTTCACAGCGAAAAAGCCTACGAACGTGGCAGAAAAATTGCAGTTAAACTTAAAGACAGTATTCCGAGACAGCTTTTTGAAGTGCCGATTCAGGCTACAATCGGAAGCAAAATCATCGCCCGCGAAACTGTTAAAGCAATGCGCAAGGACGTGCTTGCAAAATGCTACGGCGGTGACATTACCCGTAAAAAGAAACTGCTTGAAAAACAGAAAGAAGGTAAAAAGCGCATGCGCCAGGTGGGTAGCGTTGAAGTTCCCCAGGAGGCGTTTATGTCGGTGCTTAAACTTGATGAATAACAAAATATTTAATTTAGACGAAATAAGAATACGAGACCCATACATTGTGCCCTATAACGGTAAGTACTATATGTACGGAACAAACTGCCCGTGGGAAACCGAAAAAACATTGTATGTATATTGCAGTGACAATCTTGAAACATGGTACGATAAAAAAGAAATTTTTAGGCTTTCTGACGATGTTTCATGGGCAAAGTGTGATTTGTGGGCACCTGAAGTTCATATTTACAAAGGCAGATTTTATATGTTTTTGTCTCTTTTGGGAAAACACGGTATGCGCGGCACACAGATTTTTGTCTGTGACACCCCCGACGGAACTTTTGTTCCTTTGACAGACAAACCGGCAACCCCCTTTGACAGAAGCTGCATAGACGGCACTCTCTATGTGGAAAACGATGTGCCGTATATTGTATATTCTGCTGACTGGCCTGATAATTATGATAGCAGTAAAAACTGTTATATTGGAGCAATCTGGGCAGTTGAGCTTACCAAAGATTTAAAAAATATGGCAGGCAAACCGTTTTGTCTTTTCAAATCAGACGAAGCACCGTCATCCGCTATTGCTCCCGCTACTCATGAATATATGGGCAAAGAGGTTGTCCGTTATGGTTCTGACGGACCTTTTATTACTAAATTAAATGACGGAAAAACTCTCTTCCTTTCGTGGTCACCATTTCCTGATTCAAATTATATTGTTTCCGGAGCAATTTCCGAAAACGGAATACACGGAACATGGAAACACGTCGATACCGTCTATGACAACAACGGCGGTCACGCAATGTTTTTTGACGACTTTGACGGAAGCAAAAAAATGTGTATTCACCAACCGGAAATGCCACCCTATGAACGAGCACTCATTTTGCCCGTTACAGAAAAAAACGGAACATTTAAAGTTATATAAGGTGATTTATTTGAACAGCAAAAAAGGACTTTACATTCACATCCCCTTTTGTGTGCAGAAATGCCCCTACTGTGATTTTAACTCATACAGCGGCATTTTCGGACTTGCAGAAAATTATATTGACGCTCTTATTGCCCATGCAAAGCAGTTTCGGTATCAGAGTTTCAACACCGTTTATATTGGCGGTGGAACGCCCACCAGCATTGATGCACAGCTTATTTCAAAGCTGATGTATTATGTTTTTGCTTATTTCGACATAAGCATTGACGCCGAAATTACAATCGAGGCAAACCCTGCCACAATCACACCGGAAACCCTTGAAATTTACCGCAAAAGCGGTATCAACCGCATAAGCATAGGCGTGCAATCTTTTTCCGATTCGGTTTTGTCCCATCTGGGACGTATTCATTCATCGGCTGAAGCAAAATGCGCTGTTATGGATGCAAGTGCCGCCGGATTTGACAACATCAGCATTGACCTTATGTTTTCTGTTCCGGGGCAGTCATTTCCCCTTTGGGCATACGATTTGTCATATGCAACAACACTCCCCATATCGCATATTTCATGCTATGGACTTAAAATTGAGCCGGGCACAAAGTTTGCCGAGGACGGTATAACACCCATGCCTGATGAGGAAGACCGCAAACTGTATCATTATGCTGTGGATTTTCTTAAAAATCACGGATTTGAGCAGTACGAAATTTCAAACTTTTCCCGTGACGGCAAGTATTCACGTCATAATATGCTTTACTGGACAGGCGGTGAATATCTGGGCTTAGGTAGCGGTGCACATTCTTATGTATCGTCAAAACGGTTTTCCTGCGTGGAATCGGTAAGTGATTATATCCGTTTTGTAACCGGCAAAACGAGCGAGGTTTATGAAAATATTACAGAAATTTCCGAATCGGAAAAGCTCCGTGAAAAGGTTATGACCGGACTTCGTCTTTGCAGTGGCGTTGACATTGAGGATGTGTTAAAGCTAACACCGAAAGAAAAGCTGAAAAAATATGTTGATTACGGATTTATGAAAATAAACAAAAACAAAATTGCTTTTACCCTCAAAGGCTTTGATGTGTCAAACAGCATACTTTCGGAGATTATATAAAACAAATATTTAATTTCACAATTGTTTTTTTACAACTGATAAAAGCCCCGGCAGGCATAACACCTGCACGGGGCTTTTGTGAGGGATTTTTTAATTATTCTTCTGTCTTTGATTCTTCAACGTTTTTTTCAATAGCATCTTTGAGCTCACCAACACTACCGAAATTTTTGCCTTCAAGTGCTTTAGTCACATCTTCTTTAGATGCATTTACACCCGAACCAACCTGTTCTTTAATAATGTTTTTTGTTTCATCCAAAGTCGTTGCTGAATCAATAATGTTCTGCGGAGCTTTTGAAATCTCTGCTTTAAGAGCATTGTCTTTTATTGCCGAAGCCTGTAATTTCTGTACATCAAGTTTTAGCTTGTTAACCTTTACTGCAACAGCATCTTTGCCTTTTTTGCTGTCAAGAAGTGTGCAGCCCGAAAGCGTTACGTCTTTTTCTGTAAGATTTGCTGCAAGAAGAACTGCCGGTTCGCCTGCTGTTGTGCGGTTGTAGATTATATTGAGGTTTTTAAGTGTTACACCTTTTACATTAACAGCAAAGGTTCCGTTGATATAAACGTTTTTGTCGCCCTCAATTGTAACCGCTTTGCTTACACGCACATCTTCGTTGTAGGTGCTGCCCAGAACATAAACCGTTCCTTTTGCAGAAACCGCATTTACAGCCGCCGAAATTGTAGAAAACGCATTTGTGCCGATTGTGTACATTTTACCGTTTACAAGCACCTGCTGACCTTTTGTTCCTGTAACTGTTGAGCCTGCCACAACATACGCTGTGCCTGTAACAGTTTCATATTTGGGAGCTTCAGGTTTTGGTTCTTCTTTGGGCTGTTCTTTAGGTTCCTCTTTTTTTGTTTCTTCTGTTTTGGGTTCTTCGTTTTTAGGTTCTTCTTTTACTTCTTCTTTTTTTGTTTCCTCAGCCGGCTGTGAAGGCGATTTATCGCCTTCTGCCGGTTTGGTATCTTCTTTTACGTCTTCGGTTTTAGGTTCTTCGGTTTTTGAAGATTCATCTTCCTGTTTGGGTTCTTCTTTGGAATCTTCTTTAGGTTCTTCCTGTTTTACGTCAGACTCTTCTTTTTTGTCCTCGGTTTTGTCTTCGGTTTTTGTTTCGTCTGTTACAGGAGTTTTTTCTTCTTCTTTTTCAGTTGAATCTTCTTTTTTATCTGTGCTTTCGTTGTCGTTTTCATCGTCAGACTGAGGCGGAGCACTAATAACACCGCTATCTTTGAGTGAAGAAGACTGCAAGCCTTTAATCATAACGATATCTTTAATGATTATATCGTTTTCAACACGGAGCATTACAAACGCACCTTCGTCGCTGTACGGTGTACCGTCGGCAGTTTTGTCATAGTCAAGATCGCCCACTGCACCGTCTTTAACTCTGGGATTTACATAGTTGAGAGCATCGTAAACATATACATTTACGCCGCTTGCACTACCTGTAAAGGTTTTTGCTGTGTTGTCATAAGAACCTGCAACCGTATCGTCAAGTGCAATTGTCACTCTTGAGCCGCTGCGGTTTCTTACAAGACCGAACATAAACTTAACGGTTTTGCTGCCTGTGCTGTCGCTGAAATAAGTAACCTTGCCTGTTGATGAATAGGGGTTGATTACCCAGTTGCCGGAAATTGCTTCTGACGGACGCATCATAATCTGTATTTTGTCTGCCATATATGATGAGCCGGAATATACGATAACGTCGCCCACTTTAATGGATTTGTTTGCAAGTGAAAGTCCCGTTTTATCTGTGATGGTTGTATCTAAATCGCTGTAATCAAGAGTAACCTTTTCGCCGCCCTGATAACCTTCAAGACGTGTTACAATCTGACCGTCGGCACCCTTAACTTTTGAAACGCCTTTAACAATCATAATGCTGTCAGAATATGTTACTCTGCCTGCAATGTTATAACCAACAACCGCACGCGCTCTGTAATCTCTTGCCGATACAAATGCTCTGCCGGCATAGTTTTCGTAGTTGTTAAGAACATCGCTTGAGCTTACCGTAATATCACTTTCATCAAGATTGTATCTTTCTGATGCTGAAGCATTTATGCTGAATATTGATGTGCTGTTTGTTACAAATACCGAGCCGAGTGTATTTGCCGCTGCATAGTAGTTTCCACTGAAATCAACGTATGCATAGTCACCGTCGGTTACATCTTTATCTTTAAGATTAAAGTTGATTGCTCTGATTTCGCCGGATGCATTAAGCTGATAGCTTACCAGAGAATAAACTTTCATTTTTGTTGATGTGTTTGTGCCACAATCTGTCCAGTCATCGGGTTTATAACTGCTCCAGTTTTTAAGAATATCGCTGGCTTTAACACCTGTTGTACCGTTTACAGCAACTCTCGACGCAAAATCATAAGTGTTCCATACACCTGTGCTGTCAAGAATTCTTGCCTGAGGTGCTGATGTGAGAACGCCTGTTTCGCCCATAAGAGTCATGAAGCCAAAGTTGCCGATAAAATCGCCCATAATATCTTGTTTTGAAATGTATGCAATTTTTCCTGCCATGTTGATATGGAATGTTGCATATTTTCCGATTTTCATATCATTTGCAACATAGTCGGTATAACCATAAGGCTCGCCATCAATATAAACTATACCCTGTTCCTCGTCATATCCGTCAATTTCGCCTTGTACCACATCATTTGTTATATAAACAGTTCCGTTTGTGAGATACTTATCTTCAAGATTACCACAGATGCTGAGGAAATCGCCTGCTTCAATCTCGTCAAAACCTACAACCTTATTGTTTTTCATGATTTTGAAGGTATAGTCGCTTTCTTCTTCATCAAGATAAATTCTGCCGACATTGCCCTCGTCATAAACAGAATAGTTTGCCGGGCGAACTTCTTCAACAAGCATATCGAGATAGTCTACAATATATGCAACATTATATCCGTCACCGTCAGCATCACCGATAAATTCAATATAACCGTTTATACCGTCTTTGCTGAATGTTGTTTTGCCGTTTATTGCATCACGAAGATCCGAAACTGTTGCGTAGTCAATCTTTTTACCATTGTAATAACAGCTCAAATCACTCGTGTTGAGTTTGATATAAGATGTTTTTTCACGATCTGCGTCTTTATAGTAATAAAGTCTGCCGTTTGAAAGATTTGAAAGCTTTGTCATATCAATTTCATCGGCATAAATAACCTGTTTGTCATTTTTGCCTGTTTTAGGCACAATTGACATAATAACAGGCTCATCGTCAACATCTTTTATATACGCATAGGTGTACTGTTCAAGATAATCCTGTGCATTTGTTGTACCTACGTCAACACGTGAAAGCACCTGTTTTACATTTCTTAAAATACGGTTATCGCCTGAGATTTCGTATCTTTTTGAAATTGTATATTCAACCTGATATGAAAGCAGACGAGTATCTGCCGAGCCGGGTATTTTTGTAACGCGACCTTCTACTTTTTCTACATCAAGTTTATCAAGCAGAACACTTGAAGATTTTTCATATGTAGTGTTTGTTCCGAAACCTGTCTGTCTCATGAGCGGAACTTCCAGAGAATTAAACACCAGTTCCGCAACGCAGCCTCTTGTTGCTTTTGTTCCATAAGCACCGCTTACGCCGTCAAGCACGCCTTCGCTTGCCGCAACGGTAATATAACCTCCGGGATAACCGCCGCTTGCTTCTGCCGCAGGCGTATAACCCAAAGCTGCCATAACCATTTTAACAGCTTCTTCATAAAGCACGTTGCTGTTTGGGTCAAAAATGCCGTTTCCTCTGCCGTTTATTACACCGGCGTTGCTTGCAAGGTTAATGTAACCTGCCGCCCAGTGATTTGCCGGAACATCCTTAAACGGTGTCGCACCGCCCATGCCGGATGCCGCACTTTCAAGACCGAGTGCACGCACAACAACTGCCGCAAACTCTGCTCTTGTGATGTTGCCGTCCGGACGGAATGTGCCGTCCTCATAGCCCTGAAGCAGCTGAAGCTGTGACAAAACGTCAATTGCCGCACCTTCGTTTGTGCTTGCATTTACATCGGTATATGCAAATGACGTGATACTAAATGCTGACAATATCATTGCTACAGCAATTACTGCAGAAACAATCTTTTTAATACCTTTCATGTTATCACTCTCCATTTTTGAGATTTTGTTTTGCCTTGTGCTTATATTATATATGGAAATTTATTCTCCGTCAACAGTTTTAATCAAACAGTAATAAAAATGTAAAATTTGTCACATGACTGTATTATTTTGTTATAATTTCAATTTCACTCGGTGCGTTTATTTTTGAAACAACCTTACCGTCCTGGATTTTATGCTCAATTTCAATATTTCCGTAAGGCGTCGGGAACGTTCCTTTTGCAAATTCCAGATTACCGAGCTGAGGTTTTATTTCAATTTTTTTACATCCCGGCTCAAGAATTTTCACACCCAGCACATATCTTGACATAAACGATGCCGGTCCGCTTGCCCATCCGTGACAAAGGCTGTGGCGGTGTTTCTGATAACAGAATTTCCCGTAAGATTTATGCACATCAATTTTGCCTTCGGGAGCAATTTCGTCAATACGTGCGGCATCTTTTATCCATGCCATATCAAAATCTTCCCAAAAACTTGTTGCTCCCAAATCAAGCATTGCACCCCAGAAATCGCTGATGATTTCAAGTGCCTCTTTCATCATTCCCTGCTCCCCAAGAGCACACAGCACATAATATCCCATAAACGTAGAAAGACCCTCTGCACCGTTTTTCAAAATGATATTTTCACAGATTTCTTTTGCTTTATCGGGGTTTGCAAGTGCAACAAGTGCAGAAACCTGCTTGTTTCCGTCATATTTTTCGGTTATCTTTTTAAGATTTTTTACTGCTTCATCACACTTCTGTGCAAGGTCAGTTTCACCGAAAATCCTCATAATTTCCGCTGCACGCTTAAGACACATTATTTGCACTGCACGGAAACCGGCATTTTCATACCCTGTTTCATTTGAACTCCAATCAACAAACAACCGCCCATCAACTTTATATGTACCGTCTTCATTGATATTGTCAATAATGCGTTTTAGAAGAATTTTCATATAGTCTTTCTGTTCAAAAAGTTTTTCTTTATTGCCAAAATGCATATAAAGGTCGTAGTGTATAATAATCCACCACATACTGTAACTGGGAATGTTGTTCATCCACATTGTGGGCGGTGTACGGCGAGCAAAATCAAGGCTTTTTCTGACACATTCGGTGTCACCAAAAACAACAGATGCCGTTGATGTTTCGGGATGCATATCGCCAATCCACACAAGACGGTCACGCTTTATGCCGTCCCAGATATAGTCCTGCATATTAAGCTGAACGGTATACGCCGCTGTCTGCCAGATTTTATTAAG